>CAYJTD010000112.1:0-5579 GCA_964372525.1 uncultured Nitrosopumilales archaeon
CCAAGCTACAAACGATAACTTTATAGCCTATAACTTTATTGTCTTGCTTATGACTTTTTATCTCACACCAGTAACAGGAAACCTTCTAATCAATAGGGAAGAGGAATTAAGGCAGATTCTATCTGAGCTTTACAAGCCAGATTCCAGAATAGGATTTTCTTTAACTGGCATTAGAAGGGTTGGTAAAACAAGTATCCTCTACGATATCAAAGAAAAGCTGGAAAAGAAAGGCATTGTAGTTGTCTATATTTCCGTATGGAAGACAATACCCGATACTCTAGATACATTTCTTTCTAATCTTTTCGATGAAACCATACTGGCATTTCGTAGCAAGCTTCCACTAAAGATGAAGATGTCGGAGCTGGCAAGAATGAGCAGGGAAACACTCCTAAGCTTTCTGGAACATCTTAAATTATCACTTGATGTGGGAGCTGATATTTCCTATACTGTATCATATGTAAGAGGTGATGACAAAGATGTATCAAAAGCTACCCTGCATACTTTTAATCTCTTTGATAAACTGGCACAGGAAACAAAGACAAAATGTGTCTTGATCATAGACGAATTTCCTTCAATAACAGAATTAAAGATCGGAAAGAAAATGGTGGGTCCTGCCATTGCGAAATCGATTAGAACCATTAATGAAACTTACAAGAAGACGGTTTTAGTTATCTCTGGCTCTTATATGCATACGATGCAATCAGTTGCTTTATCACCAAAGGCACCGCTTTACAAACAGCTCATAAACATGGAAATAAAGCCATTGGATAAACAAGCAATCATTGAATTTGTTCAAACATATCTGAAAAGGAAATTGAGCGAACGAGCTATCAATGCATTATTAGAAGCATCAAGCGGCATTCCATACAATCTGCAGATTCTGGGGAGGGAGCTGGATTATTTAAAGCTCAAAGACCCAGATGCAAATGCAGTACGCAAGGCTGTAGAAAGTATCATAAAGAGAGAAGGAGATCTGCACTTTAGAGAATACATGAACATAATGCAGTCAACCGAAGTCAAGGTGGCTAAAACAATGGCTCTCACAAATGCAACAGGTCCAAAAGAAATAGCTGAAGGGGGAAATATGCAGCTAAATGAGGTCACGGCATTGCTTCGCAATTTACTGGATAAGGGGATAATAAGGAAACTTGACAGGGGAGAATACGTGTTTACGGATAGCATGTTTAAGACATGGCTAAACCTCTCATGCGAGTAACAAAACAATAAAGTTATAGGCTATAAAGTTATTGCTTCCATTGCCTAGATTATTTCCAAAAGATGATCGAAGAAAGTAAGCTGACAAATACCTAGAAGAAGATGTAAAAGTAGGTTCCAGGTTAGCACGCTTAGCAGAAAATATCTCTAAACAGTTGGGTAAAAAGGAAATTAGACTGGAGGCTATGCAGGATTCACATGATTGGTGGAACGATAGAATGGACTATGAACAATATGGACAGAAATATGTAGCGCCTACTTTTGGGGAATTAACACCTAAGAGGAAGTTCTTGCAGCTAATTTAGTTTTATTTTGCTTTAGTTTTTCAACTATCTTTTTAGATGCGGCAAGGAGACCAGTATTTGGTTCCTCCCTAATTATCTGGATCTCCTTTTGAATTACAGGATGCTCTCGCAATAGGTTCTCTATAACTCTGGATTTGCTTAGACCCTGCGCTATAGAAATGCATGTAAGAGCCTCGTTCAACTCTCCAGATATTGCTATCGATATTTTCTTCTCCATTCCTACCACGGTATTACTATCTTCCTACTGATATATATTGATTGTGCGTATTGGTTCTGTTGCGTTATTGGCGCATCGCCATTTTACTACCCCTTCGGGTGAGTGAGTAAGTGTGCAACTGACTTGCATCGACTCTCAGGATTGCCTCCGCTGAGGGTTCCTGCATCATCGCTTCATCTGCAAGTCCGACGGGCTTGAACTTGAGCGGAGTTGGAATACTGATTATCTCCTTCAATACACTTTCATAGTTATTGTTATGTTTTGCAAGCAGTAACTTACCTTCATTGTTCATGCTATACCTTTTCTGATGATCTTGCTCTAACACACCAGATAAAGTATTAAGATGATGATAGATTGAACCTATACTTATCTTCAGATCTTCCTTCATTCTTGTAACAGCAACAGGTTCGTGCTCTGCAATGTATTTTAAAACCCTGACCTTGGTAAACTCGGATTCTTCCAACGTTCTAGATTAATTGTTCAGGCTAATAACCTTCTTCAATCATGCATGCCCGAAGTTTGGATTATAGACGCATCCTAGTTGCTACAGTACCTGCACAACTTGCTAGGAATGGGATTCGAAGCTGCTTATTGAGCCTACTCATGATAAGGCTCCTCAGTTCTTCTACTCGATCTGGTTCCAGCCTACCTATGTTGTTTGATCCATCAACAATGTCTACTGCTATCCCACCCTTGAAAGATGTGGGTTTTCTTTGTTTGTTTCCCACACCCTTTCATTGGATAACAACAAAATGGAGAGACTAAACGGAGAGATTAGGGATGGGGAGAAAGAAAGATTAAAGTAAATTCTTATATATTGATTCGAAATATATTGGAATATGCAAAAAACGTTTAATGATCCCATCATGCCGATTCATAGCCCTAGAATAATTCAGTTTGAGCATGGTTATGAAT
The DNA here is from genome assembly GCA_964372525.1 of uncultured Nitrosopumilales archaeon. Lineage (GTDB taxonomy): Archaea > Thermoproteota > Nitrososphaeria > Nitrososphaerales > UBA213 > CAYJTD01. Next base: position 2,653 of record CAYJTD010000112.1, read on the forward strand.
CAAGAGGCTTTCGTAAGCTCATGTTATCTGGAGCTCCCGTGAGAGTTGTTGGAAAAAACAAGTATGTGGTTAATGATATTCACTGCAGTATGTTGAAAAAGTCAAAAATTCCGTATAGGAAACTCTGAAAATTCACTTGGAAATACTACGCAGGGTCAGATTTGAAATTAGATTACCAGTTTATTATAATGATAAAACTGAAATAGAAACCGAGAAGTTCGAACAAACTCGAGATGAAATATACAAGAAGTTCAACGCGTTTACTCTTCTTGGCACAGCCCAAGGTGGTTGGTGGAATCCCATCACAAAGGAATCATTCATCGAGCCTATCACGGGGTTTTTCATAGATGTTAAAAAGAAGGATTTCGATAAGGCTGTTAAGTATCTGAAAAAATACAAGAAAATTCTAGAAAAGCGTTTCAAACAACAAGAAATCTATATCGTTGGGTATGACTTGTATGTCATCTAACAATGGCATCCTGATTTCGATATAGCCTTGAAACTCAGGCATCGAATTCTAAAAGGGTCTGGTGAGTCTAATATTGATGATTCTTTCATATCTGAGGATAATTTTCGTTATGCGATTGAAATTGTGCAAGATATTGGCAATGAGCATAATGGATGCTGGCTGGTCTGCATTCAAACAGATGCTTCAATACAAAAGTAAAGTAATGATAAGTCGAACCAAGGAACACTACCATAGAGTGTTCAAGGTGTGGTAAGAAAGTACCAAAGTCACTGGCAGCAAGAATGCATAGATGCGATGAATGCGGTCTTGCTATAGATCGTGATTACAATGCAAGCCTGAACATACTGAAACATGGTTTGCAACTACTAAACCTACCGATGGAGCATCGGGAAGTTACGCCTGTGGAGATCTAACGGGGTCAAGGAAGCAGGAAGCCAATGCCTTAAGGCATTGGTAGTTCACGTATTTATTGCAGAACCAAGCAGGTATGGATATGGCGTTAAGGGTAAACGTGGATGAAGAGCTCGCGAACAGGTTCAGGGAAGCTGCTATGAGGAAGTTCGGCTTCACAAAAGGAGCGTTGAGCCAGGCAGCAGAGGAAGCTATCAGGCTTTGGCTCGCTTCAACCACCAAAGTAAAATTTGAAGGAGATCAGTAGAAGCTATAGACGGTATCTTATCAAAGATAAAGATTGATTCAGTAAAGGCGCAGCATCTTGCGAGTAAACTTGAGCAGATCACGATGAGCTACCTGATAGACACAAACATCTTTCTTGAAGTCATGCTGTCCAGAAGAAGGAAGGAAGAATGTAAAACTTTTTTGGTATCTGTTTAGGTCCGTAAAATCACATTCCACCTAAACACGTACAAATATTTTAACGCCTATCTATTCCAATACATGTTTTGTTAATAAGATCTAATAACTGATTCAGACTTTCTACTGTATCCCAAAATTCTTCTTCGCGTAATTCTTCATAGGATTTGAGTAACCTTCTGAAGTATTCCTCTTCTATTTCATTTAATGCGTCACAGATCTCTTTCCTTCTTTCTTTTCGCATAGGCTTTCACTAGTCTCTCAATTCGTTTTTGGTGCTCTTCAGATGTAAGGTTTTTTATCCTCTTGGCGAGCTCCCCTATAGTTTCTGTTTTTTGCATATAGATTAATTGCAGAAGGAACTACTTAAGTTTGTCAGATATGGTCGTTGTTATATTTGCACTGTAACCAACTATCATAGGCTTGTTTATCGAACGATCGCTGTTATACTTTAGTTATATGCTAACCTTAAAATTCGTCAAATAAGATTCTCGAGTTCGCTGGAACCTATAAATAAAGCAAGGCCCTCTTTGCCAACCCTTTCGACTAACTTTTTGTCCGCAGTGATCACTCTAGTTTTAAATCTCTTGGCCATAAGTAGATAAGACGCATCGTAAGGATTGATTGAGTACTTGAACGTGAGTTCCAAAAGAGCGTTCAAATCTCCTTTATCTGCCTTTTCACCAAGTAAATCCCTTAACTCGATGGATTCGCTAGCACTCTTCAATTGCTCTCTATCAAAAAGGTTAGGTGGCTTCCTCAGTGCGTTAATAACTTCGTAAGGAAATATTGACGGTACAATAATCTCAATTCTGCCTTTGTCTAGGGCATCTCTTATCTTCAGTGCCTCCTGCGTAAAATCTTCCTCATGAAACCATTTTACCACAACAGAGGCATCCAACACCACACGTCTAGTCACAGCTATACCTCTTCTCTTTCCTGAATCACGATCTCGGATAGAGAGATGCGCTTTGTAGCTGACGAGCTCTTTCTCAAGTTATCTTCGATAAGTCTGGCTTTTCTCCGTCTTTCTTCTCTTATTTTCTTCTCGATGGCCTTTCTGATCACATCTGGCCAATCTATGTGCTTTATTTGGTTCATTATCTTCTTTGTCCCTTTGGGGACCCTTACAGCTATTATATCACTCATGTTTAACATTATTTGTTAAACAATTTGTGTTAATAAATATTGCTCTCCATGGACCTATACTCCCCTCGCCAATCAAATCAATGCAACACGATCTTCATTACTAACTACAGGCTGAATCCCTTGTATATCGAGCCTATGCTCATCCCAAATCTGTTTTAATCTGCTTGACAGATACTGGCTGGTGCTCTGCTATGTTCTGCTATGTTCTGCTATGTTCTACAGATATACTTCAAAAGTCTGGCTTTGGGATTATCTCCTGATTGCTTGCTCAACGGTTCTAGATGCCCAGAACTTGCTACATCAAACTACATATATCTTATTATTCCAAACTATTCCATAACCATAGGTTCAGCATAGACATAAGCATTTACAAGCATCGATGACAATATCAGAATGGAAAGTACTGTCACAATTTTCACTATGGGGCAGTATTTGTTCAGGTTCTTAAGAATTCCAGTCAACCGAATTTATTTTTCACAAACCTTGCTAAAAGAAT
>CAYJTD010000113.1:0-5573 GCA_964372525.1 uncultured Nitrosopumilales archaeon
AATAGCTTTGGCAGTGATCTGTCCTACGATTCTGTTCCGCTCTATCACTGGAAGAGCCCTTAATCTGTAATAACTCATTATCCTTGCAGCATATCCTAGAATGCTTTCGTAGGAAAGAGTTGGAACGATCTTCCCAATCACAGAAGGCTTTGCAGAAACAATATCCCTGAATTCAATGATATCTCTCATGCTAATGCTGGCAACCTTATTGGCTAATGGAATGAATGCGTCGTAAGCATCTGCCTCAGTTAAGACTCCTATTACCTCCGAGATGGAACTGTTGGCATCTACAATCACTGGCTTTTCCATCAATTCCTTAACTGGTCTTTGACGTAAGGGATTGAGAGAGTCGTACAGTTCAGGAACCATTCTTTTTAGAACCATTGTTAAAGATACCCCCAGATGATAAAACAAATCATTCCAAGCTTACCCCGCTCTGATGACTCCTTTTGGGTAACCTGATCTCAAGCACGCCGTTGTTAAAAGTAGCTTTACCATTATCACTATCAACTGCAACTGGCAGCCTTATGCTCTTCCTGAATCTTTCAAACACTAATTCCCTGCTGGAATGAAAAGGTGTTAACCTACAGCCATTCATAATCGGTGCCTTTACTGTTAGAATATCATCAATGCATTTGAGATCTATGTCTTCCCTTCTAACGCATGGCAGATCAAACTTCACTATCAGCTCGTCATAGGTTTCGTTCATATACATTAATGGTACCAATTCTTTTTTTTCGGTATCGTAAAGAAATTCAAATACTGTTGACTGCTCGAAATCCCTTGCGAACAGCTCTATACGCCTGTTTATTTCCCTGATAACTTCAATGGTGTTGTCTTTGCTCATTGAATCACCCATACATCGTTTGCATATTTCCTGTCTGCATTTTTTGCGACTGTTTCAGTGCCTTCTCAGTATGAAGCATTAGTTCTCTCATGTTGATCTTTATTCTTTCAGCTTCTTCTTTTAGCTGCTTCAAGTCAATGTGTATGTTAAGAATTTTGCCTACAACAGAAAGTGTTTCTAAAGACGCAGCTGGGTCCGGGAAGTTCAGATATGATTCTGCAAGTAATGTAATATTTGGAATATTTTGTGTATTGCATTCTTTTATCAATCCTGCATAAATTCCAGAGAAGATTCCGTCACTGAGTAATCTCACACCTGCTTCATCTAGAATGTTTCTTGTGCTGTCTGTAGTAGCTATACCTGCCACTGCAGGTTTGTTTATCTGTATCCTGTCATATACTGGTAAACCCGTTATACCTATCACTGTTTTTGGACTAAGAGTTCTAGCCCACGCCAAAAGGCTCTTGGAGAACCTATTAATTATAAATGGTAGAAAGGGGAGGTCGGAAATTACTGCTATGATATTGTCCTTACCGTAAATCCTAACTGGATTTTTAACTGCACTTTCTTTAATTATGACGAATGGTGGAAATCTGCGGGAGTCTATATAACCCAATTCGTTCATCTTCAGTTTATCTATTAGGTATGAGACAGCTATTGTGCCAACTAGACCAACGTCTGGCAAACCTACCACAATAATTGGTTTTTTTATATCTATTGGTTTAAACTGAATAATATCTATCTCAGTGTTTGTTCTCTCCAATTCACTTCTTATTCTGTGTATAATGATATTTAGTGATAGGATACGATTGCCAAAGATGATTACCAATTTTAAAAATCGTATGGGCTTTTTAAATAATGCTAACAGGTTAATAATTCCATGTTAAGGAAAAGAGTCACAGAAATAATGACGGAGGCACCTATAGACACAGTTGAAGGGGGACTAACGGTAGCCTTTGCTGCCAACGTGATGAAAGAAAGGGCTAGAGGTTCTCTAATAGTTGTTGATGATGGAAAGCCGGTTGGAATAGTTACTGAAAGAGATCTGGTTAGACGTGTTATAGCTGAAGATAGAAACATCTCTGCAACTAAAATTGGTGATATAATGTCTTCACCTCTAATTAGTGTTGGACCTGAAGCTACTATATCCAGTGCTGCAAATGTTATGTATAAGAATGGGATAAGAAGAATTCCAGTTATAGAAGAAGGTAGACTACTTGGTATAGTTACATCAACAGATCTTGCACGGACAATGCAAAGAGAAGGGGAAAAAGATGAGGTACTGCTGGCTATGGGAAGATTCAAGGCAATCGAAGAATTGAACAGATAGTTTTCTTTATCACAGATAAAATCGATTTTCAAAATCAGATATGATTACCAGGGTTAAGAATCGTATTCTGTTCTTAAATAACGTAGTATAGAAACCTATCACATGCAACAGTACATGAAACTAAAAGCAAAGGATATACGCAGGAAAGCAATCACGCTTGAACCCGAGAAAACTCTTTATGATGTACGGAATTCAATGCTAAGATACAACATCAGTAGAATGATAATCGCCAAAAATAATAAACCTGTGGGCATTATCACGGAGAAGGATATAGCGCGGTTTCTATACAGATCTGTAGCTAACAGGAATATCACGGAGATTAGGGCGGACGAAGTAATGAGCACAAATCTGATAACTGTTGATGAAGAGAGTGATCTTAATATCTGTGTAAAGTTAATGCTTGACAAAGAAATAAGTTCTCTGATAGTTATTGATGATAAAGGTAACCTAAAGGGTATAATTACTAAAAGTGATCTGATTGATGCTTATGCAAAGCATTATGCGGGAAAGGAGTTGGTGGAAGATTATATGACTAAACACGTTTTCACAGTGGCGCCTGATGAAACCACGCATATGGTTCTTTCAATAATGGCAAATAACAGAGTGTCAAGAGTAGTTGTGGCAAGAGGTAAGAAACCTGTTGGTATCATAACAGGACGTGATCTACTGCCTATGAGTACGTTGTTTGGGCCGTATACTTATCAAGTAATCGAAGAAGTTTTTGCTTCGCATAAAAAAGCGCAGGTAATTGTACCATCTGGTATAAGTGCCGTGTTCCTTGCTAGAGACGTAATGAAGTATGATCCAATAACGATTGCGAAGGATTCCGATCTTGCCGATGCAGCACAAATAATGGTAAGAAACAGGATAAGCGGCCTTCCGGTAGTTGATTCCAATAATGAACTTGTGGGTATAGTGACGAAGACCGACATAGTCAGAGCATTGGAGTAGAAAGGAACTTTGGTAGCATGTATGGAAGATCGAACCAAGGAACTGCTTAAGGACACTGCCATAATCAAGATCGTCAAAGTTATTGATATAGCAAGTCTTTCAATACTTGAATTGCTGGAGTTCGGTATAGCGCATAAAGAAATCAATCATGCTCTTGCTACTGGCATAGTTGTCTTTGATAGAGTCAAGGCAGCTGAAGATTACGGTATTGTTGCCGGTGGTGATTACTACTTTGATTTCTTAAACAGCAAGGTAAAGCTAAGCGACCTAGGTCTCTCCCTATTACAACATATCTGAAAAAGTAAGCTGCTGTGGTCTTATCACAAGAAATCTTATAGAATTCTCCAATTATACACTTCCAATCGGTTATGTATTCATTAAGATTCTTCCAACTTCGATACAAGTAACTTCCCTTTCAAACTAATTCATTTATGCCTCTGCGCAAAAGTTCCATTCGCAATCAAGACATCTTCTGCTACCTGATTGTCGTACTATATTTAGAGAACCACACTCTGGACATTTGTATTTGTGATCCTTCACAGGCTTCTGGGGTTCTTGACTTTCGTTAATCCTTGTCATTACCTAAGTTATTGCTGATGCTGCACTATTTAAAAACATGAGATAATTTTTAATTCTGATAATCTGTATATTGTTACAGAGTTTGACACGGCATTTATCATTATCTAACAACCAATGTTGCTTTTCCAACTTGCGTAAGTGGTTCTGGTGCTATCATGTCCTTCCATATGAATATCTCTACGCTGTATGTACCTTCACTTTCTGGTGTCCAAGTAATAGCTGATGTTGAAAGAGCGAACGACCCGATAGAGTCGTTCTTCCAAGTAAGTAGAACCGTTATTTGGTTGCTATCCTTTAACTGTACAGCATAAGTATAATCTTGCTTTACCTGTAGCATATTCTTGATCTGCGCTCTTATGAAGATCTGCTGTCCGACCTTCGCCGTGTTTATAACTTTACCATTTTTATCTTCGAACTCTATCTTTGTAACTGTAACCCTTTCTTTAGGCAGCTCTTTAACCTCAAACATTGTATTGGCAGAAAAACTATTGACTGCAGCCTTGACAGTGTACATACCTGGTTCTTTTATGGCAAATGTATAGCTGTATTTTCCACCACTAAGAGTTGGTACTTCTTGCGACAAAACTGGCTTGTTCTCAGAAGTAAAGACTCTCAACCAGACAGACTTTACTGTTGTTGCGTTAACAAGATGTTTTGGTACTGTATCAACTGAATTTGTTGACGGCGTAGGAATGCTGGCAATTCCTGATATAGTGATCTTCTCTCCCACATTATAGAGTGATTTGTCAGTTGCAACGCTTATTGGCTCAGTGATAAGTGTCAGTGTACCCCTGGCCCAAGGATGTATCATGCAATGGTAAGGATAGACATCATCTAACAATTTTGATGTGTCAAACAGAAACTCTGATCTTGGTGGTATAGGACCGGAATCAAATATCTGTCCCTCGAGCTTTCCCTGAATACCCTCGTCGTTAGTTACTGTATGGTGAACCAGATCACCGTTTGTCCATTCAATCAACGTTCCAATTCTAGCTGTTACATTTTCTGGTTCATAATGGGGATTCCCCACCGTGAAACCTCGCGAAATGATGAGGATCTCAATTCTATCCTGCTTTGTTTGTAACAGTTCGAATTCATCGTTAGAAACAAAATTACTAAATGGAAAGAACGCGATTGATGACAAAAGAATTGCAAATCCTATTATGCCAACAGTTTGTTTTATCATCCTTAACCATCTCTTGATTAATAAATAAGAATACCAGGGTTAGTAATAAAAGGCATTACCATTCTCAATGTTGATTATTATCACTGAAAAACGTGTGTTGGTTTTAAGACATAATAGTAAACAAAGGAGTGATATAAGTGGAGAGAATGTCAGGAACGGAAGAGGAAGAGCCTGTAGTTCAAGTTTCTGCTGATTCAGTAATTCTCGAGGGAAATCTTATCGTGCCACAAGGTGCACGAGGGATCGTATTGTTCGCATATGGCAGTGGAAGTAGCAGATTCAGTACTCGAAATCGATACGTTGCACAAGTGTTGCGCAAGGCCGGACTTGCAACTCTGCTAATAGATCTTCTTACAGCTGACGAAGAGAAGATGGACATTCAGACACGACATCTTCGTTTCGATATAGGACTGCTTGCCAAACGCCTAATTGGAGCTACCGACTGGCTCACACAGAACTCTGCAACCCGAAACCTTCGTATCGGCTATTTCGGTGCCAGCACTGGTGCAGCAGCTGCATTGGTTGCAGCAGTAGAACGCCCAAACGTAATCTATGCAGTAGTTTCACGCGGTGGGCGTCCTGACCTTGCAGGACACTCACTATTCCGTGTTAAAGCACCAACACTGCTTATCGTAGGAGGAAATGATTTTCCAGTGATCGAAATCAATCAGGAAGCACTG
>CAYJTD010000114.1:0-5568 GCA_964372525.1 uncultured Nitrosopumilales archaeon
TAACTAATTATGAATGATAACTAATTATGAATGATAACTAATTATGAATGATAACCACAGCAAAATCGTAATTAAAACTATATTGTGAATTCTCATTTGTGAGAATCAGGATTGAAAATTGTATTATTATATATTATCAACAGCTCATTAAGTTTGTACACATGACAACTGAAGAAGAAACTGTCTGCCCGTATTGTGGTGTGGGTTGTGGTCTTACTATTACAATTTCTGATGGTGTTCCGGTGAAGGTTGGAGGAGTGAAGGGTCATCCTGTAAGCAGAGGGCACCTTTGTGTAAAGGGATTTTCGGCCCTTGATATTCTCCGCTCAAAAGATCGTTTGACACACCCATTGAAGAGGAAAAGCGATTCATTTGAAAAGATCTCGTGGTCGGAAGCACTCTCTGAAATTGCTTCACAAATCAAACGGATTGTTGAAAAACATGGCCCAGATGCTATAGGCTTCTCTGGTGGTTGCTTATGCACCAATGAGGAGAACTATCTTATCCAGAAACTTGCACGGAGAATAGGCACCAATAATATTGAAAGCTGTGCAAGGCTCTGTCATCAGCCATCAGTGCATGCATTAAAACGTACAGTGGGATTGGGTGCAGCTAGTACCACGATGAGCAGCATGCAAGATTCCAAACTTTTGCTCTTCATAGGTTCCAGCTTGGCTGATTCTCATCCAATACTTACGCAGTATGTTATGGAAGCAAAAAACAAAGGTGCTAAAATAATCGATATAGATCCGAGAGGCCCTTCATTTGCCAAGTTTGCCGATCTCCATCTTAAGGTGGCACCAGGAACAGATCTTGCGTTGTTGAACGCAATGGCGAATGTTATTATCAACGAAGGATTAGAGGATAAGGACTTCATTAACGAAAGAACTACTGGTTATCAGGAATTTCGAAATGTGGTTGATAAATATGTTCCAGAAAAGGTTGAGAAGATAACCGAGATCAGCTCTGAGTTGATACGTCATGCTGCTAGGCTTTATGCCACTTCAGGTGGTTCTTTAATTAACGTAGGTATTGGAATTACCGAACAGGCGCAGGGCACCGATGCAGTGATAGCAGCTATAAATCTTGCACTCTTGACGGGGAATTATGGCAAACCTGGTACAGGTGTTTGTCCCCTAAGAGGCCAAGCTAATGTACAGGGAGCGGGTGATGTGGGTGCCTCTGCAGAGTTCTTTCCAGGAGGATTGTCTGTTGATGAAACCAACGCAAAATCATTTGAAAATATTTGGGGATTTAGGGTGCCCAATAAACAAGGATCTAGTATGATGGAGATGATCTCCAAGGCTTTGACAGGTGAAGTTAAAGCTCTGTACTTTATGGGTTTCAACCCTGTTCACAGCCTTCCAGACAGGACAAAAACGGAGAAGGCATTGTCATCACTTGAGTTGCTGGTTGTGCAGGACATATTCATGAGTGCAACAGCCTCTCTTGCCCATTATGTATTGCCAAGCGCAACTTGGTTGGAGAGAGAAGGTTCTATGACCAATATGGACAGACTGATTCAGTGGAGAAGGAAGTTGTTGGACCCAATGGCAGAAACTAAACCAGATTGGCGGATCTTAATAGAGTTGGCTAAAAGTCTGGGCTATGAGGAATTCGATTACGCATCACCGCGTGATGTATTGGATGAAATTAGCCGTGCTGTCGGTTCTTATGCTGGCATCACTTGGGAGGTAATCTTCAAAAATGAAGTTCGCTATCCTCTGGTTGGTGGTAAGCCCATTGACGTTCTCTTTTCAGAAAAATTTAACACGCCTGATGGCAAAGCTAGATTTGTAGGTGTTGACTATTTACCGGTTCAGCTTACTACTGAAGAGTTTCCGTTGGTTCTTACTACTGGACGTGTGATCTTTAGATACAATACAGATCTAATGACAAGCAAGTCTGCACTCCTTGTATCTGGTACTGATATTAACTATGTAGAGGTAAATCCTGCAGATGCCGAGAATATTGGACTGAAAGACGGGGATTATGCTCGTGTAACCTCAAGGTTTGGCAATGCTGTTCTTAAGGTCAAGGTAACTACGGCTGTCAGAAAAGGCTTGCTCTTCGCACCTATGCATGGTGGTCTGGTGAATTATATCACTGGTGGATGTCTGGATGAGAAGGCACAAACTCCGTGCTATAAGTGGACTGCAGTTAATCTTACCAAATCTGTGCCAGAAGGTTAGTGGCATATACTTGCTTATTGGATATTAATCAAAATTGTTGCCAAGTAAAAGGCTAACGTTGGTTATTTGTTACGTCCTTCCAGTAAGCATCTACATGTTTCTGTAACTGTTGAATTATCTCCTCTTTTCTGGCAGGCTTGAAAAGATGTTCAAATCTGCCCTGAACACGAAGATACTCTTCAATAGGTTTTCTCTTGCGCGGTATAATAGAATGTGTCACTTCACCATGAACAGCTTCTTTAAGTGGCCATACACCCGTTTCTACAGCGAGCTTTGCAATTCTTATTACATTAGCTGAATCGATATCCCAGCCAGGAGGGCATGGTGAATGTGCGATGAATAGTTTTGGCCCTTTGTACTGTGATGACTTTTCGATCTTGTGCATCATATCAGTCATGTATGCTGGAGAAATTGTTGCTATGTACGGTGGCTTATGAGCTCTCCATATCTCGAAGAGATCTTTCTTTGTTAACAGATTACCCTCCGGCAACATTTCCGTAGGTATTGTTGTTTTGGTAGCAGAAGCATACGGCGAAGAGCCTGAAGCCTGAAATCCTGTATTTGCATATGCTTCATTATCATAAACAAGATAGTAAAAGTCCAGCCCTCTGTGAAGAGCTGCCGAAGTGGACTGCAGGCCTATGTCTGATGCAGCTCCATCTCCAGTAACTACAGCAACCTTCAGATCATCTTTTACAGCAATCTTGCCTTTCTTTATCAGCAGATCTAAAGCATCCCTAATTCCCTGTGCAGCGGCGGGAGCGCTTGCCATTGCAACGTAAAACCATGAAGTCTTGAAGGGTGTTAATGGAAAGATAGACAGCAGACTCATGCATCCAGCTGCATTGACATTTATTACATTTGACCCCAAAACCTTCTCAAATATCTTCAGCAACAGAACGCCTCCACAGCCAGCGCATAATGGTGTGCCAGGGGTTAGCAATTCATCCAATGGTATATCCTTCAGTGTTTTGTATTTGCTAGTCATTACTTTGACTCACCTCACCCTTTCCAGCAATCTTTAACATGCTCTTTACCATGCCCCAATCTTCATCTGTAAATAACAGCATGCTATGCATAGGAACCTTACCTTCCGCAGCTGCCGTTTCTATCACACTTAACATGTACTTGAACTCAGATTGGCTGATACGCTTGCCACCAAGACCTCCAATGAATGATATGATGGCTTTTGGTCTTTCAGCATGATGATAAAGTGAACTTACAACTTCAGGATAAAGAATACCGCCACTACCTACTGACACATTCTGATCAAGTACTGCAACTCCTTTCTTACCTATCAATCTTTTAGCAACTTCGTCCCTTGGAAACGGTCGTACCAGTCTTATCTTCAACAAACCTACTTTGTTACCTGATTCCCGTAACTTCTTTACCGCTGCCTTGCCTATGGTTGCAAATGAGTTGGTCATGATGATAACATAATCAGCATCATCGAGCATGTATTCTTCAACAGCATTGTATTTTCTCCCAAATATTTTGTCAAATTCTATAGATACCTGTTCATGAACCTTCAGTGCGTTAAGTGATGCAAGATGCAGCTGATACTTGAAGTAGGAGTATGCGCTGCTGTTAAGAACCGAGACTGCTATTGATACAGGATTCTTTGCGCTTAGATAACCATGCACTGGTCTGTATTCAGGCAAGAAATCAGATGTCTGATCAGGCTCTGGAACTGAAACCGGTTCGCGTGTAAATGATAGATAGAAACCATCCAGGTTTACTATTGCAGGGAGCCTAACTCTATTATCTTCTGCAATCTTGTAGGCCATTATTACCGAATCGAGCACTTCCTGGCATGTTTCTGCATGTATCTGTATAAACCCGCTATCACGGGCAGACAAAACATCGTTGTGATCTGGCTCCATTGTTATGGGCGCTGCTAGTGCTCTAGAAACATTTGCAAGCACGATTGGAGTCCTCCATCCTGCTACGTTGTAGAGCATCTCAAATGCATACAACAATCCCTGGCTAGAGGTTGCAGTGAAGGTTCTTGCACCGGTAAGCGATGCCGCGCCAGCTGCCGTGATCATCGAATGTTCTGATTCAAACATGACAAACTTTGCATCCATCTTTCCCTCATTTATCCAGTTTGATAAGAGTTCTACAATTTCCGTTTGAGGAGTTATCGGATACGCTGGTATGTAATCTACATTGCATAACTTTACTCCAGTTGCAACTGCAGCATTTCCAGTGATTACTTGCTTCATTCTCTAATCTTCCTCGCAATTGTTATTGTCTTGGTAGGACATTCGGTATAGCATATATCACAACCTTTGCACATATCGTAATTTACTACAGGATAGCCATCTTTGTCAATCGTTATGGCACTGTCAGGACAGTAAACAAAACATATCATGCATTTGGTACAGTTGTCATAGCCTATTACAGGTTTGTAGGTGCTCCAGTCACCAGTCCTTCTTGCTTTCGAATTGCCAGGAGAAGTTATTGTACATGTAGATACATTTGGCTCATGATACTTTAATTCAACAATGCCAACTTCTTTTTCTTCATACTCTTTAACTTCTGTCTTTATCATTACGGAAGTTATTGAATCAAATGCAGCCCTTGCAAGCTGTATATTTTTAACCAACTCTTCATCATAGATGCCTATCTCCTTCAATTCCAAGGCCAAGGATTGTTTCACATCTTCAAAGTTTAGGTCTATGAGTCTGCCAGCTACACCGGCGATAGCGACGCCAACAATTGGTTTGCCAACTATATCTATAGCCAGCTGTGTAAGATCAGATGTGATTACTCTATTGTGAATTTCATGTTTAGAACGTATCTTTCCCTCGTTCAAGGTACTGTTAACGAACACTACCGTATCTTTGGTTACTTCCCGTAATGGACTGGTTACTTCCTGCAAAAGCGAGTCATCGGCAACGACAACAAAAAGTGGATGTGATATGTATCCTCGCGCAAGTATTGGATCATTAGAAATTCTGATGAATGCGGATATGGGTGCGCCCCTTCTCTCCGCTCCATACAATGGCTGGTCCTGAACGTTGTAGCCGCTCAAGAATGCTGCAGTGCTAACAATACGTGCGGCTGATTTTATCGCCTGTCCTCCTCTACCAAAAAAAGTTAAAGTTATCAATAAGTAAAATTGACTGAAATGTCTTATAACTATTGGATACAATTTCCATAGTTGATAACCACGAATTGATGCCTTGTCTCTTATTTTCAAGAAAATTAAAGGCATCCTATTTGATTACTATACATGATAATCATCATAGCATTTAATAATGAAAATTAGAGGAGATATGATATCAAATGTATAAAACGATCCTTGTTCCACTAGATGGCTCCAAGATGGCTGATAAAGCACTCAAGCATGCGTTGTCAATTGCTAAAACCT
>CAYJTD010000115.1:0-5538 GCA_964372525.1 uncultured Nitrosopumilales archaeon
GAAACAAACTGTATACGCTATTGCTCGACAGCTGAAGATCTTCTAATTTCACTTACAAAATTTTATATTATGGTTCCCACAAGCATGTATGAATTAACCATGGAGTATGTATACGCTGCTTTACTCTTGCATAAACTAAAACAAGAAGTAAATGAGGCTAATGTAAAGAACGTGGTAAAGGCTGCAGGCATAGAACCTGACGAGGCGAGAGTTAAAGCCTTGGTAGCTGCCTTGAGCGAGGTCAATATTGAAGAAGCTTTGAAGAGCGCTCCAGTTGCTGTTGCCGCTGCGGCACCAGCTGCACAAGCAGCTCCAGCAGAAGCAAAAGGTGGCGAGAAGAAAAAGAAGGATGAAGCGGAAGAGAAGAAGGGCGAAGAAGAAGCACTTGCAGGATTGTCTGCGCTATTCGGTTAAGAATAACCCAATTTTTTGGCAGTTTCATACAATGCCTGTGCTTTAGCATTTGCTGCATACAGCGTTTCCTTTATTGTTTCAGCGGTGGTATATCCACTGTTTATTGATAGACTTCTTGCATCACTAAACGCCTTTCTGAGCAAATGTTCGATCGATTCCTTCGTTGCATAAGACGCATTTACTGCTAATGCCAAAGCTGAATTAAACGAAGCAAGCAATTCCTGCTTAACCTCATCGATGTCAATTCTGAGGTCTTCATTTCTGTACAACACACCTTCCTGTATGGCCATATAGATCGACATGCCTGCCCTTATTGGTTTGATACCTAACTTGCTCAATAGCGCCGCCAGTTTATGCGAAATAACATCACCAGGTACAGCAACAACGGTGTCTTCAGAAACCGCTATACTGCCAGCATCTATCTTTGTTGCTACCTTTGCTTCCTTGAACTCAGAAAGAACAGGGCCAGGGGGTATACCAGTATTTCCCGCAGGTATTACTATTTCGTCTGTTGCAACATCTCCCCCTTTTGCAGACAGGTATATTTTACTTTTATCGAGTGCAATGTATAGTTTGAATGGATCCATATTTGTAAACATGAATGCACGTTGACCATCAAGGGCTTCCATTACCTTATCCATACCTTTCACATCCACTTTTTCTAATGCCTTCTTGGCGACTTTATTCTTAGCCATCATGATCTTGAGCTGTTCCCTAAACTTCTTTCTCACCTGCTCAAGTTGCGTTGCACGCACCTTCTCCATCTTTACTAACGCTACCACCTTGTATTGTTTGACCAGCTCTAGGAGATCATTGTACATCTGAACCTTCTTCTTAGAATATGTTCTTGTAGCTTGCATACTATGCCACCTTAGCTTCAACTAGTTTAGCGGTTTTACCCATCGTAAGTTTTATCATTATGTTTCTTATGTTCTTATCACCATTAGGCAGTTTCTTTTCGATCGTGTTTATAACAGCAAGTGCATTTTCAGCCAGATCCGCATCGCTCATGTTCTCATCACCAATCTTACATGATGCATTTAACTGCGCCTTAGATCTAATTCTTACAGAATTCTTGAACCGCTCTAGCATGTTTTCTACTGGAGCATTGAAAGGCATTGGCGTAGCCATCTTCCCTCGAGGACCAAGTTATTGTCCTAGTGATTTACCTACATTTGGCATTAGCGTAGTATCAGCCACAAAGAAATCATATGATCTAACGACCTTCTTTGCCTCCCTTTTGTTCGAACCAATTCTATTCAATTCTTCAGATTCGATGATCCTGTCAGCGTCTGCCTTCTTGGCCCTTAAAGCCATATCTCCAGAACTTATAACGCAAACACTAGCCTTCTTGCTAGGAACATGTGGTAGACTGATAACTTCGTTTAAAGCAAAACCCTTCTTAACATCTATATCCTTTAGTGTAATTACCAGTTCGACGGATTGGGCGAATTTCTTCTTTTCTGCTCTCTCCCTTGCCCTCTTGATCATTTCAGTAACTTCGTTAACCGTAACCATTGCAGTAGTTGCGTGGAGACGTCATTTAAAATCGTTTAGAATAATATGTAAAACTTCACTGCAAAATTCAGATGAGGATAAGTATATTTAAAGAAGGGGAAATCCCATTTCTAACTATTTAGCTCTTTTCCATTTATATACATAAAAATACAATAAAATAGGATTAAGAAGTGCCTGAATTATAGCCAACGCCTTGCATATTACGTGTATAATTGATATAATATCATACAGTTATCAAAAAATTATATTTACTAGGTATAACAATCACTATTGGGGCGTATAGGATGAACAAGTTTGACGAGCTTGATATGAAGATATTATCAGAACTAACCAGCGATGCAAGCATATCTGTACCTAGGCTAAGCAAGAAACTCAATATCAATGCATCTGTGCTATACAGCAGAATCAAGAGATTGACCAAGAAGGGGTTGATAAAGAAATTCACTATTGTTGTTAACGACGAAATGCTGGGCATCAGTGTGAAGGCTCTGATTGGATTGAATAGAGATCCTAAACTGAAGGAAAGCATACATGCGGAACTGCTAAAGATTCCTGAAGTACAGGTTATCTCCGAGGTTACAGGAAGATTTGACATGCTAGTTACTGCAAACACAAGAACGCTTGAAGAACTGCATGGTCTTGTAATAGAGAGAATAGGAAAGATAGAGGGTGTTCAGAATACGGAAACTTTTGTGGAGATGCAACGTACAGAAAAGGAGTCTCAATACATGTCACAGCCCTTGCTTGCAAGGTAGTGACATAATAGCTAGAGTCTGACAAAAGCTTTTTCCTAGCTATGCAACATTTATCTCGAGAGTCTTCGGTGCTGATAACGGTATGGGATTTTCAAGGCTCTCCCACACGAAGATTTCTACGCTATAATAGCCCTGATTTTCTGGTATCCAGAATATTGCTGGTTTGAAACTTGTATCAGGTTTTAATATGATTCCTTTTATCCACGATACCATTACAGTGAATCCATCAGCATCTGTAATCTGTACTATATACGTTAACGCTATCTCTTTCTTTTCGTTGTTTACAAGTTCAGTTTGTATACCTATGGGTGAACCTAAAAGTCCCTCATCAAGAGTTTCTCCTAGGTCATTCACAACAGATGACGACTGTACTGCAACTTGGAGTAATTGTGTAGGCAATTCTCCTACGCTAAAAGACTGTGTTAACTGTGACCCTAAATATGTCAGGGTAGTCTTCCATTCGCCAGTAACTGCCAACTGTCCCACAATCCTAAATTTGTGTTCAAAGGCACCATTAGCATCAGGAGTTACATGGCCAAAATTGTATATGGCACCATTTGGATTGACGACATTTATGAGAACCACTCTTCCATCCATCACAGGCTTAGCTGTACCTGTAATGACTAAGAAATCGCCTAAACCATATGTATCACGATCCAGTTTTACATTCAAATCTACAGGCAGGTCGACCTTTGCAGAAACAGTAATAGTCGCAGATCTTACTTCCTTAATGTATTCTTCCTTGTCGGCCAATACAGTTACCTTGTGGACTTTTTCAGAAAGTGGAGGAGTGTTGAAGAAGTATGTACCAACACTCTGGTGTATCGATGATATACTATTTGATCCAAGGAATATCTCCAGTATATCCGGATCAGTTAGTTGACTGCTAGCATCTTTGAATGTGACAGTTACCTGCGCCGATTCGTTTACAGTATATAGCTGCTTGTCAGTTTGTATACTAACATCGAGCCGAAGTGGTTTTAAGTTAACTATGTACCCTTGGCTGGTTGATTTAGCATGTGTAGAATCTCCATCGTAAACACCCAGTATCTGGAGTCTTAGGGTTTCTAATGCCGTAACCCCTTCCACTATTTTGAATTCACCAAGTTGTTCTTTGAATTTCTTTACACTTACCTTCCATTCGAATACAAAATAACCATCACTGTCTGATTTGGCTGTTGCCAAAACGATAGGATTTTGCGCATTATTGAAAACATCTATTAGCTTTACCTCCGCATCAGGCAAAGGTTGTAAGTTCTTTCCAGTGGGCAGTTGCATTAGCCTTCCATAAATTAGATGAGTTTCACCTACACGTACTAGAGTTGGGAGAGCACTATCAGTATCACCTGTTGGCTCGTTGTCATCACCGCTCTTTATTCCTAAATTCATCTGCGTCCTGATATTTTCCTCCGCTTCCACTGGTAATGTGAAAGTAGAAGCAGAGATCATTAGTAACATTGCTAAAGTCAAAGCAAGTGGTTTCGTATATCGCACGAGTAAATTACGCCTGCGTGTATATAAAAGGGATATTGCCAACTTATAAGCGATATTTAGTAAAAATTCATCATTCTAATGAGATTATACAGGTAAGTTTACTTTAAACTGTCGTCCCACTTTCCCTCGTCTATCTCCTGCAGAACTTCTTTAGGAGTCTTGCCCTCTACCTTCACACCTATGCTTACGCATGAACCCAGAACCTCTTTCACGACTCCTCTTACATCATACGCATATGATCCGTCTATCTTCTGTTTTGCAACCTTTACTATTTTATCTAATCCTATATCAGCCACAAACTCTGTACCTGCTTGGCCTGAACCTTTCTGTATACCGGCTTCTTTCGCTACAAGAGCAGCAGTAGGTGGCACGCCAACTATAACTTCAAACTGCTTCGTTTCTGAATCAACCTCTACCTTTACGGGAACTTTCATACCCGCATAGTCCTTCGTCTTTTCGTTTATCGTATTAACGATAGAAAGAACGTTAACACCCAAAGGTCCTAATGATGGTCCTAACGGTGGACCTGCGTTTGCTTCGCCTCCTGTAACCAATGCCGATACGGTCTTCTTATCGCCCATATTCAATTACTGTCAACAAGCGAATTATAATCCTTGCCATTATAGCTAGGTTGTCTGCTGCGATGTCTTCTGCACAAGTTTTAGGTAGTTGGCATCAACTGTTACCGGCAACTGATATGGCGCATCGAGTAGTATGACAGTTGCTTCCTGCTTTTCATAGTCAACGCGTGTTATCTTTGCTCTCATACCTTTGAATGGACCTCCGATAATTTCCACAGTATCATCAACAGATAATTCTGTAACAGTGGGTTTCTTGACAAGAAATCCTTCTATGTCCTTGAACGGCAGTTCCCCCCTGATCTGACCTCGAATATGCCTAATACCTGTAAGAGTTTCATACACTATGTTGGCATCAGGGGCTTCTATCACAATATAGCCTTTCAGGCTGTCTAACACAAGTATGGATTGAATATCTAGTTTCTTTATAGCAATCCTGTTTTCAAGCAATTTAGCCACAACATGTTCCTGACCACCAGTGGTACGAATGGCAAAGAACTTTGAGGTTGATTCAGAACTCAACTCTATCCTCCACTGAAGGAGATCAGGGCAGATATAAACTGAATGACAAAACCTATGGCTCCTACCACAGCCATACCCAAAAGAACCAGTTTAAGATGAATCTTATATTCTTCCCAACCACCCTTCTTCGCAAGTTTCAGCGTGTTATACATATCTCTGAATCGTTTCTCTAGATTAAGCTCTAATTTCATTCGATTGGATATAAATAAACTGAGTTTTATATTTCTTTATCATGTTACCTTTACTCGTAGCATCGA
>CAYJTD010000116.1:0-5481 GCA_964372525.1 uncultured Nitrosopumilales archaeon
CATGATAAAATAGATCTAGAGCAGATCGAGGACGACATAAAGTTAGTTCTTAAAGCATAAGTTGTAAAATTTTACAATTGGATCAATTAGCAGTGAAAAGATCTTTTAAATCCTCTCTATGCTAATGTGGAATATACATATGCGTGATAGAGATATCGAGATGTTGGCACGTATAGAAGCTGCTCTGTATGCTGCTGGCAGGCCACTTAGTGTAGAAGAAATGCAGAGGGCAGCCGGTACGGATTCTGCTAACAAAGCAATAAAAATAGCCAGAGAGCTTGCTCAAACAATTAATTCATCTTTACACGCTCTTGAACTTGTAGAGACACAGGATGGTTCGTTTACCATGCAATTGAAATTGCAATACAATAATGTGATAAGGAAGTTTGCGACAAGGCCGTTTCTATCGCATGCGACACTCAAAACCCTCTCATGTGTTGCCTATATGCAACCAGCTACCTCAAAACAGCTTGTGGAAGTACGTGGAAGCCAGGTGTATGGACATCTTAAGTTACTGACACAATCGGGTTTTCTTTCCTATCAGAAGTTAGGACGCCTGAAAATATACCAAACTACAAAGAAGTTCCAGGACTACTTTGGAATAGACGGAGACTTGGACAAACTCAAGAAAAAATTGGTAAAGAAGGAAGCCAAGAGCAAAAATATTCCTCTTGCACAGCCGATCCTAGAAAAGACTATGCCAAATTCGGCATAAAATTAAAGATAATGCAGACGATACACTAACTATATATATCAAAATTTTTTGTTAGATGATATGCCAGAGAGAACAATGCCTGTATGCTTCACCAAGGAGCAATTGAAAGAGATCGAGAAATACGCCAAGGCAAAAGGAATGGTTAGTCTCAGTCAGGCTGTGGAAGACATAATTAAGAACGCCAAACAGTAATAGAACAACCGTTCTTTTTCTCTATTTTCTATCTATTTTATCCCTATTTGCGAATAGAAATGCAAATAAAGCCCTTGCACAGATGTATGACGATATGAGTAGTAAAAAACCACACTTGAACCTTATAGTAACAGGTCATGTGGATCACGGCAAATCAACATTGGTTGGACATTTGCTGTTTGAAACGGGTGCTATTGATCAGAGAACGATAGAAGAATTTGCAAAAGAATCTGAAAAAACTGGCAAGGGAGATACCTTCAAGTTTGCTTGGGTTCTTGACAAATTGAAAGACGAACGTGAAAGGGGTGTAACTATAGATCTTGCATTCCAGAAGTTTGAGACACAAAAATACTTCTTCACACTAATTGATGCCCCCGGTCACAGAGACTTTGTAAAGAACATGATCACTGGAGCGTCTGAAGCTGACTGTGCTATACTAGTAGTCTCTGCGAAGAAGGGTGAAACAGAAGTAGCTGTAGATCCTGGTGGACAGGGAAGGGAACATGCATTCCTGTTAAGAACACTGGGTGTAACCCAGCTTATAGTAGCCCTAAACAAGATGGACGATCAGTTAGTGAATTATTCAAAGGATAGGTTTGATGAGGTTAAGGCTATTGTAGAACACCTGTTAAAGGGTGTAGGATACAATATGGAGAAGATAAGATTCATTCCTACTTCAGGATGGAAAGGTGACAATCTTAGTAAAAAATCAGAAAATATGGGTTGGTATACTGGTCCATCGCTGGTACAAGCGCTGGATGAATTTGTAGAGCCAGAAAAACCAATAACCAAGCCACTAAGAATACCGGTACAGGACGTTTATTCGATTACTGGTGTAGGTACTGTTCCAGTTGGAAGAATAGAGACAGGAAAGATGAAACCCAACGACAAGATAATTGTAATGCCAGAAGGTGTAGTTGGTGAAATAAAATCAATTGAAACGCATCATACACAAATACCAGAAGCGCTAGCAGGTGACAATGTTGGATTTAACGTTAGAGGTATAGACAAGAAGCAGATGAAACGTGGCGATGTAGTAGGTCCGGTTGATAATCCCCCTACAGCGGCAAAGGAATTCAAGGCACAGATAATTGTGATATTCCACCCTACAGCATTGGCACCGGGATATACGCCAGTGTTGCATGCACACACAGCACAGGTAGCTGCAACTATAACAGAGTTTGTGGCAAAGATAGACCCAAGAAGTGGACAGACTGTTGAAGAGAATCCAAAATTCCTAAAAAATGGTGATTCTGCGATAGTGAAGATAAGGCCAGTCAGGCCATTATGTATTGAAACGTTCAAAGAGTTTCCAGAGCTGGGAAGGTTCGCATTAAGAGACATGGGTACTACCATAGCTGCAGGTGTAGTACAGGAAGTAACGGAAAAGTTCACAGCAGAGAAAGTTGCTGCCAAGGCTTAACGTGAATTAGATGGTACAGCACGCGCGAATAAAACTAACCAGTACTAATTTGCCTAGACTCGAAGATGTATGCACGGAGATAAAGACCATTGGCGATAAAGCTGGTGTCAAGGTCAAGGGACCTTTGCCTCTACCTACAAAGAAGCTGAAAGTGGTTACAAGAAAGTCACCAGCAGGCCAAGGTACAAACACATACGACAAGTGGGAAATGCGTGTGCATAGAAGAGTTATTGATCTAGGAGCTGATGACCGGGCCATGAGGCAGTTGATGAGGTTAAAGATACCTGACGATGTATACATCGAAGTCTCTTTGACCCAATAAACAATTTTTAATATATTCTATTGAATTGAATTGACTTACGCTTAAATGTGGGTTATCGAGAAATGCCCCTATGGAAGAACAAAGTAAAGCTTTAGGGAATGTTTTTTATGAATGCATGAGGTGCGGTACAACGGCAAGTGTTGAGGAATTAAATAGATTGCCAGAATTAAAGTGCATTTGTGGTTTCCGAGTTTTCAAAAAGACAAGACCGCCAATAGTTAAGCAAATTAAATCTATATAACGTAACTTTATTACCAAACGTTTATTATATGATCCATGGGACGCATTGCCATGCTTAACATATTCAAGAAGAAAAACGGTGCTCAACAAACTGTTAAATGTGAAATCTGCGGTATGGAGTTTGCAGAAAAAAGTAGGCTTGTGAAGCACAAAGAAAAAGCTCATCCGAAAGGACGGTAATTCTACTTAGCATTATTGTTGTGATATTTATTACATTTACGAGCGTGAAGCAAATTTGAATAGTTTAGTATATTAAGGCAAAATGGAACATAGCGAATATGACTATGAAGAGCAAGCATTACTTGGAGCTAATAATTGATAAACTAGTAGGGAGAAGTGGTAAGAACAAGAAGGTACAGTTTACTGTAAGACTTGACTCCAAGAGATACGAGAGAAGGACAGAAAAAGGGGAAAAAGGGTTCTTAGATAAGAAAGAGAAGATCTTCATCCCTGAAGCTGTTTTCAAGATACTGATGGATGAAATGACTGTGCAGCCAATACAGTCACCTGAATCCAAGATCGAAGATCTATATTCCTACGTATTGCAGAGCCAAGTGAGGGTTAGACGTGCGTTAAGCCAAGGACTGAAGTTTGAAACTGCCATAGTTCCTTCAGAACAGTATTTGGAGGAACATATGAATACGAAGTTGAATGTAGTGGTTCTGTATATAGACATAGCAGGTTCGACTAGCATGGGCATGAAGCTTCCTCCAGATAAACTTGCTACGGTAATCAAGATATTCGTTCAGGAGATGTCCTTCTTGGTATCAGGGTATCACGGTTATGTGCTGAAATATGCTGGTGACTCTGTAATAGCGTACTTCCCTGCAGAAGTTAGTTTGGTGGATGTATGCAGTAATGCTGTAAATTGTGCCAGAGCTATGATGAAGGTGATAGAACATGCAATAAACCCTGTTCTTAGAGAAAATGGCTATCCTGAACTTAAAGTTAAGGTAGGTATAGACGTTGGCGAAAACCAGATAGTTAGATTAGGCGATGATATTGATCTTCTTGGTTATACAATGAGCATTGCAGGAAAGATGGTCGAGATAGCGAAGCCCGGACAGATAGTAATAGGCGGCTGGGTTCATGAGGAACTGAAACAGTCCTTTAGGGAACTCTTCTCCAAAATGGAGTTGAGCCACCAAGAGTGGGATTATAAGGATTCTAAAGAAGGTAAACTATACACGCTTTACTCGATGGATGCGTAAATATAACAAATCATCTAGAAAATTCAAAAATAGGTACGGATCATCAAATATTATAAGCAAGTATATCTATATCCTAACGGCGATGGCATGAAAAAAATCGATGCTGTAATTCCAGCAGAAAGACTTAGTAGAGTGAGCGATGAGTTGAAAAAGATTGGTATCGGTGCTTTAACCTGCTTTGATACCAAAGGCCGTGGTCAAAGACCAATCGCACAAGTACAAGGATCCAGAGGAACTGGTACGTATACTCCAGAATTTGCTACCAATTGTTCTATTCTTGTTGTTGTAAAAGATGGCGATGTTGATAAAACCGTGCAGGCAATTCTCAACTCGGCAGGAACAGGACTAGCTGGTGAAGGAAAAGTATTTGTCAGTAAGATCGATGATGTGGTAGACATAGGCACTAAAAAAAGGGGCGACGCTGCACTCTAACTAACTTTTTCTTTTTTACAAATAATCCAATAGCAAGACATTTAACCTGCAATTTACAAAAATAAAATATGAAAATTACATTATCAGCTATAAAGGCCGACATTGGCGGAATAGGAGGTCATACACGGCCAAGCGATGAAGTTCTTAAAGCAGTTGAAAATGTTGTGAGTAGTGCAGAATATGATTTACTCTTAGATTATTACATAGGATATGCCGGAGATGATATACACATAATAATGAGCCATGAGCGGGGCGTTGAAGATAATAAAATACACAAACTTGCGTGGGATGCATTCAAGGAAGGAACAGAAGTTGCAAAGGAGCAAGGGTTGTATGGCGCAGGTCAGGATCTCTTGAAGGATTCGTTTTCTGGAAATGTCAAGGGAATGGGTCCGGGTGTTGCAGAATTGAAGTTTGAAGAAAGACCAAACGAGGCATTTGTTGTTTTTGCTGCAGATAAAACTGAACCAGGTGCATTCAATCTCCCATTTTACAGGATGTTTATTGACAGCAGGAGTAACACGGGAATTATAATAAATCCCGATCTTGCTGAAGGAGTTGTCTTTAATGTAATGGATGTAATGAGGGGAAAAATAGCTGAATTACATTTATGGGAGGACAAGCCGGAGATAGAAGCAGCACTTATGTATCCTGGAAGATACGTCGTAGAATCTATTGTGAGCAAAAAAGGAGAACCGATAGTCTCTGCTTCCACGGATCGACTGCACAATATTGCTGGAACCTATGTGGGAAAGGATGATCCTATAGCTATAGTAAGATGCCAAAAATCATTTCCTGCTACAGAGGAAGCGTGTAGTGCCTTCAATAATCCTCACTTTGTAGCTGGTGATACAAGGGGCAGTCATCACCTGCCTCTGATGCCGGTCAAGTTAAACACACCAGCAAGTGTAAATTACGCGCTTCCACTAGTCATGGCACTTGTGTT
>CAYJTD010000117.1:0-5456 GCA_964372525.1 uncultured Nitrosopumilales archaeon
GCTGCCAAGTGCGTGCCTGCCTTGTGCTTGAAGGCGCTCTCACCAACTATGGGTTTTGATTCGTATGTCTCCATATCCGTATACTGTTCAAGTAATCTGGACAGATCTTTCAACATGTCAAGCCTGAAATCATTCTTTGCATCGTAAAGTAACTTTAGTGCAAGGGCAGTTTCTGCCAATGATGGAATACCAGTTCTTTCTCCCACACCGTCAATAGTTGTGTGTATCTGTTCTGCACCAGCATCTATGCCAGCAAATGCGTTAGCCAGTGCCAGACCTATATCGTTATGGCAGTGAACATCCAGTGGCGTTTTGACAACTTCCCTGATCATTTTAACAAGGTTATACATCCCTCTTGGACGCATTATTCCAACAGTATCTGGGATGCTTATACGGTCAATGCCAGCATCGCTTATGGCTTTGCACACCTGTTTCAGATACTCTGGATCTGCCCTGCTAGCATCTTCAACTGTAAATCTACCCTTCAACCCATGAGCTTTCATATAATCGACAGCTTCAACGGCCCGCTCAAGTGCTTGCTGCCTGCTAATCCTAAGTTTAGCGCTAAGATGAACGTCGGAAATTCCAAGATACATGGCCATCCATTCTGCATCGCATCTTAACGCAATATCGATATCCTGCTTCAACGCCCTGCAGTGCGCAACTATATCTGCACTAAGACCGGCTTTAATTATTGTCTTGGTTGCCTCTTCGTGATCTTGGGAAACAACTGGACTGATCTCTATTTGATCGACACCAAAATAATCTAGCATCCACGCAATCTGTATTCTCTGCTTATTAGTGAACGATACCCCGGGATGCTGCTCACCTTCCCTGAGCGTACTGTCAAGTATGTTAATGCGCCTGCTGCCGTTGTTATGCAGCTCGTTATACACGTTAGCGAAGTAGTTCGGATCTTGCATTGCTAACATACTACCAGCACAGGTTATTTACGAGTTTCGTTGCTAAAACAGCGTATTTAGCTGCTTCTAGGAGCGATTTAGGTACATATATGAACATAAAAGAACTGTTATCATTAATACTAACAGTATAGTGACGAAATCAGTCGCCATTTTCATGTTAACACGAGAGAGTGAATAGCGGTATAGCAATCCATTTGCAAAATTTTTCCGCACATTGTGTATGTTAACTAATCGTTCTGAGAATTATCACAGTATTTGTATCATCTACCCCGTCTATACGCCTCACGTCATCTATGCACTTGTTTATCTCTGTAATTGTTGGTGCGCTTACTATTGCCACTATATCGTACTGGCCAGTTATTTCATAAACCACATCTACGCCCTTGAGCGATTTTAGTTTTTCAGAAACTTTCGAAGTATCTGTAGAAGGACTTACTGAAATTAAAGTGATCGCGCTTGTCTTGTTGGTTGCACCCATTTCGATAGTAAACTTCTTTATTGTTCCGTTGTCAACAAGATTCTTCACCCTTCTTCTTACCGCAGATTCTGACAAACCAACTTCCTGAGCTATTTCTACAAACGCTTTCCTTGCATCCATTTTTAGTATGCTGATTATCTTTTCGTCTGTCTTATCAGTGCTAGACATTTCTTCTCTCCTCTTCTTTACTCAGCACCTTGTCCATTATAGATAAAGCACTTGACACCGTATGCTCGTCTATTACCAACGGAGGCAAGAGCCTGATTATGTTTTTCCCAGAATAAAGCATTAGCAACCCTTCCTTTATTCCATCAAATAATACATCTTTAACTTCAAACCTCAATTCAGCTGCCAACATAAGACCTAAACCCCTGACCTCTCTTATTATTTTATGCTTGTCCTTCAATGCCAGTAAACCTTCCTTGAAATATTTGCCTACGCTACTTGCGTTACTAACAAGGCCATCATCAACTATACATTCTAAAGCAGCACGCCCCGCTGCGCATGCTAGAGGGTTACCTCCAAACGTGGACGAATGTTCACCTAATTTCAAAGAGTCCATCATCTCCTGCTTTGCCAAAGTGGCACCCATTGGAACACCGCCTGCTATGCCTTTTGCAAGACACATTATATCAGGTGTGACATCCCAGTTCTTTCCTGCCCACAACTTACCCGTTCTACCAAGACCGCACTGTATTTCATCAAATATCAGTGCTATACCTTTGCTGTCACAGATCTCTCTAACCTTCTGCAGGTATCCGTCTGGTGCTACATGTATACCGCTCTCTCCCTGCACAGGTTCCACAATTACAGCGCCCGTCGTATCGTCAATCGCATCTTGCAGTTTGGTTGCATCACCAAAAGGTACAAAGTTCATTCCTACCAGCAATGGCGCAAATGCTTCCCTGTACTTTTGAGCGTATGTGATTGAGAGCGCTCCCATCGTTTTCCCATGAAATGAGCCAACCATGGCTACTATGCCATGTTTCTTTGTGTATTTCCTAGCAATTTTGATGGCAGCTTCTGCAGCTTCAGCACCGCTGTTGGAAAGATACACCTTGTTCAATCCTTTTGGTGCTATGCTAATTAATTTCTGTAAAAATGCAAGTCTAGCATCATTGTAACATGAGCTATGACATGTTATCAGTTTCTCTGCCTGTTCCTTTATCGCCCTGACAACCTTATCATTGCAGTGACCAACAAGTGCTACGCCGTAACCACCCATACAATCTATGTACTCTTTTCCATCGTTATCCCAAACCTTGGCGCCTTTGCCTTTTGCAAGTGTTAGGGGAAAGCGCTGGTACACGTTCGCCAAGTATTTGTCTTCTTCACTCACCGCTTATCACCGTGCAGTTATCATGTTTTAATGCAGATGAGATTGGGTTATTTCTTTGACCCGATGCGATTATAGCTTCCTTCACACCCATACTGATAGCTTCTGTACATGCAAGCACCTTCTTCTCCATCCCAAAGCCTATTTTTGGAAGCATTTCCTTCGCCTCACTAACCGTCAGTTGTGTAACAAGTTTGTTGTCCATCATCAGTCCATCTACGTTGGTTAGAAAGATAACACGATCTGCTTTTACACCACCAGCAACGTATGCGGCTGCTCTGTCACCATCAACGTTCAGCAGATCGAACTCTTCACTTAAAGCTACAGGCGAAACTATTGGCACGTACCCTCCGCTTGTAATTGTATTCAATAATGATGCGTTAACACTTCCGATCTTGCCAGTATAGCCACCGTCTATCGCTACCTTTCTTCCCCTTTCATCTACCACGATCAATTTTTTCTTTCTTTCTGCCTTGATTATAGCTCCATCTATTCCAGCCAAACCTACAGCATTGATACCCTGTTTCTGTAGCATTATAACGATCTCCTTGTTTATCTTGCCCGACATTACCATTGTATAGATCTGTGCTGTCTCTTTGTCTGTGTATCTGCTTCTGATACCTCCAGGAGATACTACGAACTTTTGTTCCTTCCCAAGTTTTTCCGCTATACTAGTGACTTCCTTGCCTCCACCATGCACAAGTATCGCTTTATCATTAGTGATAACGCCTTTCAGATCGGGAATCGTGCTTTCATGTAAGCCATCAACAACGCTACCGCCAATCTTGATTACAATCATGCAACTCACACCGGGTTTACCGGAGTATACCTTAGACCATCGCTCTCATCAAACCCATGCATGACATTCATACATTGAACGGCAGAACCAGCTGCGCCCTTCATAAGATTGTCCGATGCAGATAGCGCTACCAATCTGGAATTCTTTTCATCTACGTCAAAGCCAATGTCGCAGAAGTTTGAACCGATAACGAACTTTGGGTCTGGATACTTGTAAAGACCCTTCGTGTCCCTAATGAATCTGATAAAAGGCTCGCCTTTGTACATAGCCCTGTACATCTACCACAACTCCTGAACTGTTATCTGCTTTTTAAGAAATGTATGATTTGTGCATAAAATTCCTCGCACGATATTAACAGCGTGAGGACTCATGCTTACCCTAACATCCCTCTGTGCAATAGCACCTATCTCCTGCTCAATCTCTGCAGTATGCCTGTGTTTGACAGGTTTGTATGGTCTTACTACGCCGTAACGCATGGCATGATGTGTTCCAGCTGATGGTTTCCCACCAGCGCCAGAAGAACCTATCTTGCTATCAACTATAATATGATCTAGGTCAATCAAACTGTTCTTTACTAAAGGTGCAACTGCAAGTACCGATGTTACTGCCATACAACCAGGACATGACACCAGCTGTGAATTCTTTATCTCATCTCTATGCAGCTCAGGAATGCCGTAAACTGATTTCGCAAGAAATTCCGGATGCGGATGCTCCCAGCCATAATACTCAACATAGGCTTTGGGATTCTTTAGTCTATAATCAGCACTTAAATCAATTACCTTCATGCCAGAATCATACAGCTTCTTCACCATCTCGACAGCTTTACCATGAGGTACAGATGTGAATACCAGATCGCAGTCACTACTTAATTTATCCATATCAACGGGCGAAAATGTGAGTTCCGTAAAGCCCTTCAGGCTTGGATGCACCCTGTGCACATATTCACCAGCATACTGTCTAGATGTTACCATGCTAAGCTCTATCTTGGGATGCATTACAAGTAATCGTAATAATTCTGCGCCAACATAACCTGATGCACCAACTACTCCAACTTTCATAGAACCAATCACCTTGCCATCTTTGCGGCGTAATTTATCATTTCTGCAGCTATGTCCTTTTCGCTAACTGTAGATGCTCCCTTGAACTCTACTGTATTGTTAACTTCATGCACAACGAGACCTTCCTTTTCATCTTCCATCAAATCAACACCAAGTATTCCACCGCCAACGGCTTTAGATGCTCTTATGCAAATATCCTCCAGTTCGTTAGTTACAGGGCACAATTCGGCCTTACCTCCGCGTGCGATGTTTGTCCTCCACTCACCTTCTGCAGAGTACCTGTAGATTGCTGTAATGATCTTGTTATCAACTACGATAGTTCTGATGTCCCTCGGTGGCCTGTTGATGTAATCCTGTATATAGTATATTTTACTCAAAGGATTCGGCATCTCCTCTCTCATCTCTATCATAGATTCCATTACGTCCTTGTCCTTTACAGGTATGACCATTCTACCCCAACTACCAACGATGGGTTTCAGTACTATGGGATACCCAAACTTATCGGCAACATCAGCTGCAACCTCAGGGCCAAATGCAAAATGCGTAATAGGTGTAGGAACTTTGTATTTGGAAAGATAGATTGATGTCAGAAGTTTGTTGCCGCAAATCTCTGCGGTAGAATATGTGTTGATCACCTTAGAACCAAGAAACTCCATACAGGCGGTTAAATACAAACCACGATAATGGCTTACGCACCTTTGCAGTACAACATCGCCAAAATTGTATGATTCGTTTCCGTCATGTGTGCTGATAGCAAGAGTTTTTGCATCGATCATCTTGCTTGTATGTCCAAGCTTGATAGCTTTTTCGTATAACTCCTTCTCTTCCCATCTGACTCTATCATACACCATACATATATCGG
>CAYJTD010000118.1:0-5417 GCA_964372525.1 uncultured Nitrosopumilales archaeon
TTTG
This sequence comes from uncultured Nitrosopumilales archaeon, assembly GCA_964372525.1. Classification (GTDB taxonomy): domain Archaea; phylum Thermoproteota; class Nitrososphaeria; order Nitrososphaerales; family UBA213; genus CAYJTD01. The sequence continues at coordinate 5 of CAYJTD010000118.1, forward strand.
TCAGTAGCATTAATTCCACATACCCTTTCGAACACAACACTTGGCATAAAGAAGAAAGGTGAAAACGTAAATGTTGAAATAGATGTTTTAGGAAAGTACGCAAAGAAGGTTTTAACGGGCAAAGATTAGCTTTACCAATATATTGGTATCTAACAATATTTTAGTAAGACTTATAATCACTTCCGAATGAATGCTTCTTGCATGACCGCCCTTACAGACGCAATCAATGCTCTACGCAAAGGACAGTTCGTCCTCCTACACGATAGTAAGAGCAGGGAGAATGAAATAGACATGGTGGTAGCCGCAGAGTTTGTTACGCCTTCACATGTAGCAAGGATAAGGAGTGACGCTGGTGGTCTACTCTGCTTAGCAGTAAGACATGACGTAGCGAAGAGACTCGGATTGCTGTACATGCATGACATGTTGCATATGCTTGAAGATGTGAATCCAACAATGGGAAAACTAGCAAATGGCAAGTCACCATACGGCGATAAACCAGCATTTTCTATAGCTATAAACCATAAAGAGACCTATACTGGCATTACTGATTCTGATAGGGCACTTACAATAGCAGAGATGGCAAAGATATGTTCGAAATCTCTTAATGGTCATGATACACAGCACGATTTTATATCTGCGTTCAGAGCCCCTGGTCATGTACCAATACTAATAGCATCTGAGGGTCTGCTCAATGAAAGACTTGGCCATACTGAACTTGCGGTATATCTCGCACAACTCGCGGGTCTAACCCCTGCAGTTGCAATTTGCGAGATGCTCGATGGAACAACGTATAAAGCGTTGTCCATAGATCGTGCGCAACAGTATTCCAAGGAAAATGGCATCGTTATTGTCGAAGGCAACGATCTTGAAGTACATTTTGCAAAGGTGCACTGAATGAAAGTTAGGGTTGGTTTTGTAGTATCAGAGTTCAATGACGATATTACATCGAAGATGTTGGAACGTGCAAAGAAGCATGCAAAATCACTTGGAGCTGATGTAAAATACATATGCTACGTTCCTGGCACGTTTGATATGCCACTAATGATTGAGAATCTGTTAAAAAAGAAAGATATTGATGCGGTCGTTACTTTGGGGGCTATCATAAAGGGTGAAACAAGACATGACGAGATTATTGCATATAATGCATCAAGGTTGATTGCAGATCTTTCTTTAAAGTATGGTAAACCAGTTACACTTGGTGTTTCTGGTCCAGATATGAACAAGTCACAGGCCAGAGACAGGATAGATGCCGTTTCTGTACGTGCAGTTACTGCTGCCGTAAGAATGACTGATAGGATAAAGCGCCTGCATGTGGCTAAAACTAAAAGTACGAAGGTGATAAAGTGATGGTTCAGATCTCTATCATTAGAATAGATGGGTACGGTCCGTGGACACTTACGAAGGGCAGCGACAGAGAGCATGAACTGCAGATTTTACAGTCAAGACTCTATAGCGACGTGCAAAAATTATTTGCTCAAAAAAAAGCGCTTGTGTTTTTCAATAGATTTGATGAGATGTTTGCTGTCACTAATGGTCTTACTGTGGAAGAACACGAAGAAATTTTACAAGAATTACTGAATCTATACAATTTGGATATCAGTATAAGCATAGGCAATGGCGAAACACCGTATGAAGCGCATCTTGACGCATATAGAGTAAGGAACAGTAAGAACACTAATAATGGAAAATTCAAAGTGTATGGTAGCACAAAAAACAATGGCTATGTTCAAATAATGCATGTAGATGTTGATGATTCGACGTCTAAGGTAAGTGCAAATCTTACTCCATATGAAATATCATCGCTGATAGCAAGTCTTCATGCTAAACTCGTACAGAAATTTATGGAGAAAAAAGCTCTGGCATTCTTCTTAGGTGGTGATAACTTTATGGTAGTCGCAAATGGTGTTGAGAAAGCTGAAACAGCTGGGATATTGAACGAAGTTGTTAAAGATATGAACATAAAGCTCAAGTGTGGTATAGGTAAGGCAAGAACCGCTAGAGAAGCAGCTGAAATGGCAACCAAGGCGCTTGACAAAATCAGGGAGCTCAGAAAGAACGGAAAAGTAGAACAGGTTTTTGAACTAAGTTGCTTATAAAAAATATCAGCGTATTATATGGTAAGGATCTGGAATTCATCCAGAACGTAAATACTGTTATCAAAAATGATGTTTTTAAAAAAATCGGTGACAGTACTACAGAATTTGATGACGATATTTACGATGCTGAAGGTCTACTCATGATTCCAGGTTTGATAAATGCGCATACGCATATTGCAGACTCTATAGCTAAGGATGTAGCATCAGATCAAGGACTGAGTAAACGTGTGCATCCAGTTACTGGCATAAAGCGATCTGTCCTGCATGAAAGCATGAAGGAACATTTGACTACGTATATGAAAACAAGTTCGTTATCGATGCTAAGAAGAGGTATAACATCATTTGCAGATTTTAGGGAAGGAGGGATCGATGGCGTCAACCTACTAAAGGAATCCGTCGAAGATGTGGAGATCAGATGCGTGGGTCTAGGGCGAGTAGAACATTACCTCAGTACAGAATCTGTACAAAATAATGATGAATTGCCAGATGATGTACGGCAAAGTGCGGAGTCTGTGATAAGAGCATGTGACGGTTTCGGCATTAGTGGTGCAAACGAGTACAGTGATAACGCATTAACATATTTTAAAAAAACTGCAAGAGAACATGGTAAACTGCTCGCTATACACGCTGCAGAGACTGCAGAGGTGTATGATTATTCGTTAAAAAATTATGACAAAAGTGAGATAGCCCGAATAATAGAGCATTTAATGCCAGATTTTGTTGTCCACATGACCAATGCAACAGAAGAGGATATGCAGATGGTAGCAGAGAAAAACATAGGCATTGTTGTATGCCCAAGAGCCAATGGCGTGCTTGGTGCTGGAATACCGAAGATCTCAAGCATGATAAAACATGGGTGCAAAGTTGCAATTGGAACAGATAATGTGATGCTTAACTCTCCAGATCTATTCAGAGAGTTGGATTATTTATGGAAGGTCAGCAGGGCAATAGAAAGTAATTTTTTGAGTGCGAAGGAACTTGTTAAGATGGTAACGGTTAACGCTGCCAATATGTTAAAACTTGATCGTCTAGGTTACATAGGAGAGAATATGCTTGCTGATGCTGTATTCATTGATACACATTCGGTCGACATAGAACCAATGCATGACCCATATGCAGCGATAGTCCACAGGGTAAACGAGAGTAACATCAAAGCTGTAATGGTGGGAGGTAAGTTTGTGTATGGCTCAATATAGACCGTATGTGATATTAAATGCGGCAATGACCCTTGACGGAAAGATCGCTACTAACAAAGGTGATTCTGCGATATCGTCAAAGATAGATTTAGCAAGGGTTCATAGATTGAGAGCGAAGGTTGATGCTATACTGGTTGGTATCAATACAGTATTAACTGATGATCCTATGCTTACAGCCAAAAATGCAAGTAAAAATCCTATCCGTGTAATAGTTGACAGTAGAGCTAGAATAGGGATTGCAACAAAAATCATGCGCACGTGCAACACTATATCGACCGTTATCGCTGTATCAAAAAAAGCACCAAAACCAAAGTTGGAGAAGATAAAAGCGCGTGGTGTCACTGTATTGGTCTGTGGTAAGGATAAAGTTGATCTGAAGCGACTGCTAGTAATGCTGAAAAATAAAAAAATAAACAAATTGCTGGTGGAAGGTGGAGGTGAGATCAACTGGAGCATGGTAGCTAATAGGTTAGCTGATGAAATTATGGTAACAGTCGCACCTCATATAGTTGGGGGAAGAGATGCAGTAACGCTTGTTGAAGGAAAAGGTTTTGCTAAAATAGATAGTAGTGTAAAACTAAAACTCTGGAAAATAACAAAGATTGCTAGTGAAGTGGTTCTGTTCTACAAAGTGATCAAGTGATTAATTAGAGCCCTCTTCACGCAGATATGCACCCCGATCAGCTATATTGGTTACAGTTACACCAGATTTGTTTATCTTCTCTGCAGAGAATCTAGTTCTACCTATGCCAATCACCTCGTCACATTTATTTGTAATAAGCACAACTTCATTTTCATCAAAGTCATTAGTATGGTTAATTATTGAATCGCCAAAAACATCTCTTCCATAGAGTATCAGTGCTTCAGCCTGTTCATTAACCATTATTTTCCTCCTGTCACTATGTTTTGCGAAGATCGATGCGCCTTCTATACTCAACCAGAACTGTTTCTTTAACTCTCCCAATTTTATACCAGCTAACACTGGTTCATATTCTAGTGCAAACTTTCTGGCTTCATCATTTGCCAAGTAAACTTCCTTGCCCTTGTTTTCTTTAATTAGCAAACTCTTATCTTTGAAATAATCAAACAATCCCCATTTGTCAAAAAACCTGTTGAGCATAGTTTTCTCTTCACGTGTTAACTGCCTGTACATTACTTCACCCTCATCTTAGCTATATAGAATCCTAGTGTGTTATGCAAGTGAGGATAGAATCTACGCGTGTTTTTGACTTGGTCATCAAATTTCAGATCAGTGAACCGTGTTAAACCCTCGCTACCATACTTCAAAGGTAATATTTCAATATCATACTTTTGCAAAACATGATCTATGATCATCTCGTTCTCCTCCGGTGCAAAAGAACACGTAGCATACACAAGTATCCCTTCAGATTTTGTAAGGCTGATTGCGGTATCGATTAGTTTAACTTGGTTTCTGCTGCAATATTCAATATCGTTTGGTCTATGACTAGTCTTCCTGCTGGTATCTTTTGGGATTACACCTTCACAAGTACATGGAGCATCCAATAGAATTTTATCGTATTTCAATCCCAGTTCCTTCGCTTTCAATGCGTCAAGATTATACACACATGTGTTCATAACGCCACAACGGTTGAGATTAAAAATTATAGAGTTCATTCTATTTTTGTTGGATTCCATCGCTACAAGCAACCCAGTGTTATTCATTTTTTGTGCAATGTAGGTAGTTTTTCCACCAGGTGCGGCACACATATCCAAATTGGTTTCATTCTCTTTGGGATCCAGTGCGACTACGGAAATGCAGGAACTCAGATCCTGTATGTAGTAATAACCTAGCAAATATTCAGGTGTCGCGCCTAGTGGGTGTGGAGATTCTTTAACTGCAAAGACATCATCGATAACGCTATCTGCAAGTTTAAAACCCCTCTCTACCAATCTTGCTTGTAACTCCTTTTTTGTTATCTTCAAGGAATTAACGCGTATGTATTGTTGCGGTTGTCTATCCATCTTTTCTAGAAACTCGTAAACATTAGGAACATAATGCAGAAACCTGTTGATAACCCATTCTTTGTAAGCATACTTGTTAGCGAGCTCTTTCGATTCTTCCGTTGTAGTGAAAGTTACAGCTTTCATTTCAAATAAAAT
>CAYJTD010000119.1:0-5414 GCA_964372525.1 uncultured Nitrosopumilales archaeon
CAGATGCTTTCAGAACTTTCAATCTCCGCTACTTGGAGATTTGTTTTGCGACGTGGCAGTGAGCGACAAAGCATACACCACCCTCAGCAAGTCTTTCAATCTCCGCTACTTGGAGATTTGTTTTGCGACGATCTTGCAGCCTCATCCCCCAGGTGAATTAAAAATACTTTCAATCTCCGCTACTTGGAGATTTGTTTTGCGACTGTGCGCACTTCTACCCATTTTTGTCCTTTTGGAACCTATACTTTGTTTTGATTTCAGAGGTTCTCCGATTATAGTTGATCTGCTCTTTGCTATATAAGCATAATCGACCATATGCACTATGGCGTCATGCGTCTAACCTAAACTCCTCAAAATAGACTTCGCCGTTCTGAATTGCATTCTTGATGCTTCTTTCCCTTGACGAAAGTTTTGAACTGCCAGTTTTAGCCTCAATGAAAGTTATCTTGCTAACTTCATCTTTGGTAAAAAGACCGTCAAAGGCTATGAAGTCTATTGGTTCAGCTAGAAAACGACAGTCTCTTGGTTGATGACCCCATTTAACAACTGTAGGTGCAAGATGCTCTAGTGTCTTTCCGATGTAGATATTTTTTGATCGCTCTATTGCTTGTTATATTATCTTCTTTTTCTTTTCCTCTAACTCTTCTTCCTCTTGCCTAAGTTGGTCTAGCAGATCCTTAGGAGGTTTTGTACCATAGAAGATCTTGAACTCATTTAACCTGTGAATCTCTTCACAGTTTGGACATTGGGCATAGATATTTCGTTCTGCCTGAATAAAATCAGCTAACATCTTAATGGTAGAGTCTACAGTTGTTCCCATTGTAAATTATTGCTTCAAGTGCTCTAATTCTGTATGTCTGTTAAACCCTTTTCTGACATATGATAAAGTCAACAATGAGATACCTGAAAATTCTGTACATGAGACATATATCTAAGAAAAGATTCTCCTAGTTATGTTACTTTGAAATATAAGCAAATTATATATCGTAGCAGGACGTTATGATCAAGTTACCATGTATTTTCTCTCCGGAGAAGAAAGGAGAAAACTCTTCAAAGGTGTAATTTCTAAAGGACGGGAAATGCGTGTTGATGAAAGTCTAAGAGGTTGGAGCTGGGACATTGCTCCGATGGAACCTCCTTATGACAACATAAAACTTGGAATTTTTGAAGTTGCCAATATGTATTGTGAATCAGGAAGAGATGTCTTCATAAGACGCATCGATGGCATCAAAGGAGTTCCTTCGAAAGATATGGTTAAAGGTTTGGTCTATCATTACGCCGTTTCTGACGAGATCTCATTTGCAAAGACATACATGTTCAAAGAGGGAACTAAAGGCTCTGCAGATATTTATGAACATTTAAAATCAATGATGGAAGAGCGACTTGTATCAAATTTACTGATTCATGGTGAATACTTCAGGGAAGCAGGTTTTGTAGAGCATGATATGGAAGAAGTGAAGACCAATATTCGGAAGTTGTGGATCTACGAGGCTTCAGAGATCTCTGCATCTCTTATGCATGTGCTATCGAAGCAGCCTAGAATCGGCATAGATGCTCTGGTGCATACAGCGATACCAGTTGTGGTTGAGCAAAAGTTAGACGGTAATGTGTTGGGTTTAAGCAGCAACCTAAGTGTTGATGCTTTTAGCTTTGATTCTGTAATACTGGATTTGAAGACTGGAGAAGAAAGAGAGTTTCATAAACTTAGCACAACAGGCTATGCGATGGTTTACGAAAGTATCTTTGAATATCCGATAAATGTTGGCTGCACCGTTTATGTTAACTTTTATTCAAATTTGCCAATTCCAGTTGTTAAAAGAGTTCCCCATCTGATCGATGAACCGTTAAGGCGGGAATTTCTGGAGAAGAGGGATATGAAGATGAAGATGGTATATGACAGAAGAGACCCCGGATTACCACACAAATGCTACCGCAATTGCCAGTATCTTTCCTACTGTGGAGTTGGGCCTGATCAGATTGAAGTTAGTGTTAAGTGAGTTTGGATTATTCTTAAGAAGGAAGAGGAACAGGTTCCAATTGACTGGTAAAGATGTAAAGAAGGAGTTTCTTAGCGATGACGTTGAGGAGATTCACTTCCTTAATCCAGGTGTGGGTGTTTCCATAAGCGCGATAAGATTAGCATTGGAAAACGAGATCTTCGTTGTTCTTGGTAGCAGGAGCGGATGGCCTCACGGATTTATAATTCCAACAAAGATCTCAGGTACAATTAGAGGTAAAAGAGCACAGTTCTTGGCCTTCAGCGACTCGAGGGGAGTTCACTTGGCGAAGAGGTTTGCTCAAGGTAAGGCAAGGAACCAGCGTAATCTGTTGAGGCTTCTGTGGAAGAATAGAACTAGAACCGAACCGGAACTAGCAGAGAAGCTCTATAAAGCATCTGAGCATATAGACGAGATCAGCAAAGAATTCGGTTCAATCGATGGAAATAGCATAGATAAGGTCCGAGTAGATATAATGAACGTTGAGGCTAGAGCCTCAAGGGCGTACTGGGATGCTATAGGCCCATTAATACCAGAAGAATTGAAATTCCCTGGGCGTAAGACGAGAGGGGCAACCGACCCCTTCAATGCGATGCTTAACTTTGGCTACAAGGCAATACTGTTCCCAGAGAGCTGGAAGGCTGTTTACTACGCTGGTCTGGATCCATATGCTGGTTTCTTGCATGCCGATAGGCCAGGAAAACCGTCTCTGGCATTAGATCTAATGGAAGAGTTCAGGCAGCATACTGTGGATAGAGTGTTGCTAACAATATTCAGCAAGAATATGCTAAGGGCTGATGAAATTATGGACAAAGAATCTACTATGCAGCCAAGACTGAGCAAGAATACAATAAAGGTCTTGGCTGAGCGCATCAATGAGCAACTCGATGATAATGTTCAATACAATGGATCAAAGATTCCATTAAAGAATGCTATAGTTAACCAAGCTAGAGGAATAACGAATTATCTTCTTGATGCAAATAGAGAATATATTTCCTTTGAGCTGGTGTGGTAAATGCGGTATATTGTAGTTTACGACATAACCGATGACGGGCTCAGAACGTTAACTGCAGAGCTGCTGAAGGATTATGGATTGAAGAGGGTACAGAAGAGCGCCTTTATTGGTGATCTCAAGAAGCATAACCTTAATTCACTTCTGGTAGAGTTGAGGAAGCTGATTCAGGGTGATAATGTAAAGGTATTTCCTCTTTGCAATTCTTGCTTCAGGGGCATGGAGTCTATCGGTGTAGAATTCGTGGAGGAAGAAGAGAAGGGAGTGGAATTTTATTAGACCAGATATATCTTGGCGTGGATGTGAAGCTTAGTTGCTGGACGGTTCTAAAAAGAGTTTTATGCGAGTAACATCAAAGGAAGCAGAGGACATGCAGAGAAATTACCACAGACTACATGAAAGATATTTGAAACATGGAGAGACATTGCTTTCAAAAGGCGATTACCTTCAAGCATCTGAGAAATTTTGGGTAGCAGTGGTGGAGATGGTTAAAGTTATAGCAGCAAGAAGGAAGCTTAGGCTAAAAACTCATGGTGAGGTCAGGAAATTCGTCAGAGATGATCTTGAACAAAAGCACCCAAACATGGATATCTACAAGGATTTCATGGGTGTCAGCATGTTGCACGCCAACTTTTATGAAGATGACTTGGAATCAGCCGATGTTCAAAAGTTGTCAGAGCTGGCTAAGAATCTGATTTCAAAGTTAAAAGGTATATGATTGTGGCTTTATGAAAAAGATCGTTAAGGATTCTGAAGATAGCCATTGGGCATATACGGATGCAAGCGAATCTACTATTACTGTTACTGACATAAAGCACTACTTTTATTGCCCCAAGATAATTTATTTTGATAAGGTAATCCATGCTGAACCACGTTTTACAGCACAGCAAACAGAGTCGAAAATGAAACATGACAAGATAGAGGAGAAGGATAGCAGAAGGAAAGCGGGTATATTTTACTCTAAAGAACTTCAAAATGCAGAGAAATCATTCAAGGTGCATATGCATTCACCAACACTAAAGCTTGAGGGTGTCCTGGATTGCTTGCTAAAAAATGGTAAGGAAATGATACCCATAGATTACAAATATACAGTATCCAAGAAGGGTAACCCTTGGCCTGACCATAAATACCAAATTACTGCATATGCCTTACTTGTTGAGGAAGCTTATGATACGATAGTTAGAAGAGGGTTCGTGTATTACGTTCCTGAAGAATTAACGGTAGAGATTAGGATAACAGAGAGTATGAAGACCTATCTCAAGAGGATAATTACATCTACTGCGAACATAATTGAGTCCGAAGAGGAACCCGACGCTAGAATTCCTCCTTCAAGGTGCAGTGGAGGATGCGGTTACTTGTGGATATGCGGAGGCATATGGGATAGACAAAAAAGTTTCTGAAAAATGTGAATTGGTTTTACCATAACGAATCATAAGTAAACTCAGTTCTGCATGACTGGAGAAAGAAGGAAGAATAGGATTCATAGATGTAACGGTGTTACGATCTGGTCTTAACTTTATACTTCTTTATTAGCTCCTCAGGATCAAGAACCTCTATTTCTCCGGACACTCTTCTGTAGTCATGCTTGTTTCTGGTAACAATTATTTCTGCACTTTTTAATGCGGAATGAAACTGAACAGCATCTTCCACATCATCAAACCTTTTGTCATCAAAGGACTTTTCCAGAATGTCTTCGCCAAGATCCACCGTCTTGAAGGACACGAGTATATCCCTCACCTCTTTTCTTGCAACAGTATCATCTCTTATGCGAGCACGCCTGAAGTAGAGAATCATTTGTGTAGCGGCTGACACGTAACCTTTGAAAAGTTTCCTGTCGACAGCACTAACCACAGCAAGGCTGTTCTGCCAGTTCATCCTCCTTTCGAGGATATCAATGAAAATGTTAACGTCTACAAGAATCCTTTTCTGCTCATCAGTCATATCTTTCAGCTATTATCCTTCTTGTTATCTCTTTATCCTTGGAAGGCGGATTGTAAGGTTCCGTACCTACCAGCACAAGAAGCTCTCTTCTAACTGGAAGGGCGGGATACTTGGATTTGAACTCCTTCTCTATCTCCTCAATACGTTCTTCAGACTTGCCATACACCTTACCCATGACTTTATGGAATTTACTTTCAAGGCTGGAGAGATACTTCCTTGTCTTCTCAATTTCTTTCTGGAGATGACGTAACTCTTCCTCCATGCTAATCAACAGATAGTTGTTCCTTACTGCTTAAATAGATTCTGGCAGAATGCCGTTCAGTCAACAGGCATCTCTTGAAAGGTGAAGGTAGCATCACGTCTACTGCAAATATTATAGGATCTGAGGAGGAGCCAGATGCTAGGATACCAGCATCAAGGTGCAGTGGGGGATGCGGTTACTTATGGATATGTGGAGGTATATG
>CAYJTD010000120.1:0-5408 GCA_964372525.1 uncultured Nitrosopumilales archaeon
AAATTCACTGAAGTCTCATTAATCGATCCTGATGGTGGCTGTAGCAATGGAGTCCAAGCATATGTTGGGAAGAAACTTGATGCTCCGATAGGGTCAGGGAATACTCTTTCTCCAGCTGCATTTGTACTAACTAAACCCATTCTGAATTCCTCAGGAGGTATGCTGTTCGAGCATGATACCATAATGAAAGGTGATACCATAGTAGTTAGCATAATTGTTGAAACTACTGATGGGAGCACGACGCAGAAAGAAGTACCAGTGAAGGTTCTATGATTCCTTTTCTTTTTTTATTAGGTTTGAATAAATTTTTCATTAGATTACTTAAAAGGCAAAAACTAGACATTTTCAAACGTAAAATACGGTTTAAATATGTTGTTAGGTGAGCCTAATTAGGTGAGCCTAAGTTGAGCCTTGTTTGTGCTGGGTGCATGGTTACTGCTGCAGATGTAGATGGTGAATATATATGTGTAAAATGTGGAAGGGTATTCGGTTCCGTCGAAGTTGCAGGGATAGAGGAAATACATTCACACTATATATCACATATAGAACATGGATCAAAGCAAATTAGCAGATATGCTCACAAGTTGGTAACTGCACTTAATCTGCCAGATTTTGCTCTTGAAACTATAATTCGTGTTGCAGACGAATTGGTACAGGCAAAAGTAACGCAAAAACAGGCATTATTATTTGCAATTTTATACGCCTGTAGGGAGCATCATATCCCAAGGCTTTTAGGAAGCATGCTTGATACAATGCGACAGATATACGGCACTGAAATTGCAAAATCATCAGCATCATTACTAAAGATGCTTAACAAAACCACAATGAAAGCATATGAGTTGGGATACAAGATCAGATCGCCTGATAAGTGTTATTATCTGAAAGCATATCTAGCTAAAATACAGAGTTTAGTAACAAATAGTACCAGTAGAGAGTATTATGAATATCTTAGCACACGTGCCTTCAAAACAATAGAAAGGTTTGACACGGATCCAAGTCACGCTGCAAGGAACGCAATAATCTCCAATACTTGCAGGGCCTTGCAGGGAAAGTTACAGAGAGTATTGGTAGGTGATCTAAATGTCTGAGTTCGAGATCAAGGTATCAGAGCTGAAGGATAGTCCATGGCGTTTCAAGGTAATATCTTCGAAAGATTTTGATAACTTGGTAAATGTAATAGAGACGTATGGACCTCATACCACAAATCCAATTCTTGTAACCAAAATAGATGGGAGGTATTACATTGTTGACGGCCATGCTAGGAGAGACGCAATATCTGAAGCTGGTTTCAATAAAGCAAGGTGTGTAATAGCTGAATGGATTAGAAACCTAAATGATCTGAGAGTGTGGTCTTTCAGGCTGAACAGGCAGGGGCACTACAATCCCCTCGAATTACTTAGGATGGTAAAGGAAGACATCAACGTTTTTGGTAGCATGGAAAAGGTTTCTGAACATTATGGTGTTAGTCAGGAATATGTAGAAAACCTGCTAAAACTTGACGCATTGGATGGAGCTGCCAAGGTAATGATAGACAAGGTGATCGATATTGCTAGAAAGAGATACCAATTTGTTTTAGAACAGATCAATACGTACCAGCTGTCAAACATTGCGGAACTAGAACCTGAACAGCAAATAGGGGTTCTTGAATGGCTTTTCCATGACATAATGTACGGCCCTCCGAACGAATCACTGGTTTCACTGCCAAGTATTTATGAAGTCATCGCTGAAATAGAAAATCACAAGTCAAAGTCTACTACCGTTGCATCTAAAGTTGTTCATAACAAGCATAGAAGCAAGGAATGTGCGAAAGATATTGATCAGCTGGAATTCAGCTGTTCCTGCGGCAATAAATTCCATGTGGATTTCTCTATTGGAGAAGTATGCGAGTATGTTGAGGAGGATAACCTGATCATCAAGAAGAAGGTGGAGACGATTCATACGGTTTCAGACAAGGTGTCTGAAGAGACAGAATCAAAGAACCAATCAAAACATGGTCGCTCTAGCTCTAAAAAACTTCATTTGAATGCTAGATGAATAAAGATGAAGATAGGAAAAGTGGAGAGGTTAGTTTTGTTATTGCTTAAACAAAACAGCATGAGCACCAACGCCTTGTCGATAATTTTGCGTGCCGAAGGCTATGTTAAAACAGCCCCAAGTGTAAGAAGGGCTGTTCAAACACTGCGACTCAAGGGCTTGATTGATCTGTCCAATAAACTAACTCATGATGGCATGAAATATGTTAAGCTGATGAAAGATAACGTTGTTAATGCAAATACAAAGGAGCTTGATGCGAAAATCATAGATGGGTTAAAGCTTGGAATGAAGGAGAAGGTATTGCTATACATACTTACAAAGACAGACCATGCCGCATTGCAATTTCTTTCTACGATAATGAAGGAGCCTGTGAAAAACACCTCCGCAGTTTTAAACAGGTTGGAAGATAATGGACTGGTTTATGGATACAGGAATATGATAGCATTTGCTGATTCAAGGGGTAGGCGTTACAGACCAAAATACTACAGGATTACAAATACAGGAAAAATGATCTCATCGGCAACAAGAACTGAAATTAGCAAGATAATTGGCAGAATTGATGGCATGCTTGAGGATACTTTCAAATTAAAATCTGAGATGGCCAACCTCGGTATGAGTGATAAAAAGTATGCCTAAACATGGTTCTATGTTTAGGATAACATATAGAAGTGATTATGATGGAATCTTTATGGGTTGTCAACCAGAAGTTCGTAACTTCTTCCACTCTGAGTTATCACAGTCACGCGATCTGCAATATTGGTCTGATTAATGAATAGTTTTGCTGTTGAATCAGCTGGCAGCACTGGTATAACCTTGCCAAGTGGTTTTGTTAAGGCAGTATCCGATAGAAGGTATGTATCAAACTTATTCAGCGGCACCGCGTTGGTTCCATTTATTATATTCGCTATAGTAACATTCTTGAACCCATAGTTTATGATGTATGCGGTAGCATTGTTAGATGTTTTAGTGAACCATACATTTGCTAGCAATTCTGCCGATCTGTCTTCTGAAGTTTTCAATGCATCACTTACACTTAGCATATTTGCGAATATGCGTTCTTTTGATAACGATGTGTATATTGCCATACTTGCAACCACAGCTACGATCAGTATGATGGCAGATAAAATTTCGCTTATCCCTCTACGTTTTCTGGATATCAAATCCTACCTAACTCCTTGCACGTCAAGCTATGTGAGGTCGCAGCTTGAGACTTGTCAGCAGCTGTACCTAGCACATCTACTGTATAGGCAACACAATCTTTCCATGCACCACATTGATTAAACAAAGGTTGCAGCTTGTTTTGCAGATCAGTTGAGCTCGCACCTATTACTTTTCCAGTCATATTGGTAAAGACAATACTATCGATTTCTATGGTTTTAGAGTTTGGTGATTTTATGTTTTCACGAATAGAGAGTGTTTTATTACTTGTCCAAATTAAGAACTCTCTGTTATCATCTGTAGTTAACTGCAACTTATTCGTCTTATCGATTCTGAAACTTTCAGGAATACCATTCTTGTCTGCGCTTATCGCAAGTTCAGCACTTTCCATATGATTGGTACCAGTATTAGTCAACTTTACATACAGAAAACATCGCTCATTGCTGTCTTTTGTTAGCGATGCTTCAAGAACGCTATATTCGGTCCTGCTAAAACCAACAACAGTGTATTGGTTCGCAATATTGAATATTGATACACCTGCAGCTAGGGCTATTCCAATAAGTATGATAGTACCCAATAGGGTACTCAGTCCATTACCCATACCAATCTCTCATGTTGAAATTTGCTATTTAAGAGAAGTAGAACGTATTAGGTTGGGATGGAGCTCCTAAAGGGAAAGAAGAAAGAGAAAGACCAAGAGGATAATGGCATTACATTTGATCTTCATTGCCTTAATACACGTGAATATCTGGACGGGATAAAAGTACTTGAGAAGTACAATATAGGGCAAGCAGCTGTTACAATAGCTGAAAGACATGATGGCAGGGGCGTATATCTAATCGATGAGCCACCTATGACCGAAAATGATAGAATGCTATATGTTCAGATAATGAAACAGATGTTCCTTTCTACCAAACCAGTTGTTAGCGCACCAGAGGAGAAAATTCACACCCATATAAAACAACAGATTCTTAGCGTAAGTAACAGTATTGGTCTTGGCAGCAATGCAAAAAATATTCTTGACAAACTCATGTATTACATCATACGTGACATGGTAAATTATGGAATTATTGGTGTTCTGATGCAGGATCCTGATATTGAGGATATAATGGCAGAAAATTACAATGTCAATGTTGGTATAGTACACAGAAGGCATTCTGAGTATGGCATACTTGACACAAATATATTGTTCAAGGATGCGAATAGAATGAATGCATTTGTGCAAAAACTTGTTCAGAGGTGTAGCAAAACAATCACTGCAGCTGTACCATATGTTGACGCAATAACAGACGAAGGTCATAGAATATCGGCAACTTTTGGAAGGGAGATTTCATTGCCTGGTCCGAACTTTACTATAAGGAAATTTAGTTTGGATCCGTTCACAATAACAACTCTGATCAATTTCAACACGCTCAACTCACTAATTGCAGCGTACATCTGGCTTCTCATCGACGTGAAGGCATTCTTCTTGGCGATAGGTCCTACTGCAGCTGGCAAAACAACTACTATAGGTGCAATAATTTCTATGATGCATCCAGGTGTGAAGGTTACAACGATTGAAGATACACCAGAGTTAAGAATTCCACATGAGCACTGGCAGAGACTGATAACGAGAAAGGGTTACAGTATATTCGAAAGCAAGTACGATATAGATATGAATTCTTTGGTTAAACTAGCATTACGTTCAAGACCAGATTATATAATAGTGGGAGAGGTAAGGGGAGAAGAAGCCTCAAGCTTGGTGCAGGCTGTAGCAACTGGACATGGAGGGATAACAAGCTTTCATGCAAGCGATCCTAGATCTGCTCTAGTAAGGCTCGGCAGTCCACCCTTGAACGTGCAGTTGGCAGGTCAGATGCTGATCTGGTGCTTCATAAGGCAGAATAGGGTTATGCATGATGGAAGGATGGTCAGGCGCATTATGGATGTTACCGAGGTAGTTCCGAAGGATAGTTCAATAGAGTTGAAGAAGGTGTTTGAATGGAATCCAATAGATGATAAATACACGCCTAACAACATCGATGAACTCTTCAAGTTATCTCCCAGGTTAAAGGAGATAATGATGTTAAGGGGTTACACGGAAGAGGCTTTGAAAGACGATTTGAGGAGAAGGCAGGAATTTTTGGAATATCTTGCTAACACGAAGAAGGAGAAGTTTGTCGATGTTGCTAGCGAATTCTCTAGATTCTATCTGAAAAGCTATAAGGAGAAATAGA
>CAYJTD010000121.1:0-3835 GCA_964372525.1 uncultured Nitrosopumilales archaeon
ATCAATGTAGCTATGTTGGCATCGGTTAAGAAGATATTTTCTTATATAACTTTTGAGCCCATACCGGTTACATATACTGGAGTTGGATTTTTTCCTAACCCCAAACTTGTCAGAGTGATATGGATAGGTGTTGATGATGATGCTGCATCAAAGTTGATAAATCTGGCGAAGGAAGTTGAGTCCAGATTGAGTACTCTAGGATTCAGGAGTGATAAACCATTCAAGCCGCATATAACACTCTTCAGAGTAAAGGAGAAGGCATGCAATTTTGATGCTGTGATGAATTTTAAAGACAGGAAGTTTGGAACTGATACGTTAAATGCAGTAAAGGTCAAGAAGAGTGATCTTACACCAAGTGGACCGATTTACAGTGATCTTTTTGCAGTGGGGAGCAAGTGATGTCTGACGTTTTGAAGCAGGCGTTGAAACTGGTAGAGCCAACGCAAAAAGATATAGTTCTTGTAGATAGAGTTGCGAAGAAAGTACTTGCACTTGCAAAGGAAACTGCTCCGAAGTTCAATGGAGTTATTGGTGTAATCTATGGTGGCTCGTATGCAAAGGGCACATGGTTAAAGGGCGATGTTGACATTGATATCTTCGTTAAGGTAAGACCCGATGTAGATGAAAATGAATTTGAAAAAATTGGCAGGGAATTTGGAAAGTATGCTTTACAAAAATACAGACCGTACCTGCGTTACTCGGAACATCCATACGTTGAAGCTATTGTTGACAACATAAGGGTTAACGTTGTTCCCTGCTACGATGTTGAGAAAGGTAAATGGAAGAGTGCCGCAGATAGATCTCCTTACCATACAGAGTTCATAAAGGAATCATTTGATAAGGAGAAGAAGCAGGAAGCTCGTTTACTTAAAAAATTCATGAAAGCCATAGGAGTTTATGGAGCGGAGATAGCTACCAATGGTTTCAGCGGGTATGTGTGTGAAGTGTTGGTATTGAAGTACGGAACGTGTGTGGGTGTTTTGCATGCAGCTGCAGAATTCAAGGAGAAGCAAGTGATCAGTATAAGCAACTTTAGTGAAGATGTGGTTAAACTCTTTGATAGTTCGTTAATTATCATCGACCCCATAGACTATAGAAGAAACCTTGGAACGGCAATATCTGATGAAAGTGTTGGAAGGATGATACTTGCCGCTAGAAAGTTTGTTGCCAAACCTAACATAAGATTCTTCAAGAGCGTTAGTGCAAAGAAAAATGTAAAGTTTACAGATAATCTTGTTTTAATTAAATTCAATTATAAGAAGAGAAGCCCTGACATAATCTGGGGCCAGTTAAAGAGCAGCGCAAAGGCTGTTGCAAAACAATTATCAATTCAAGGGTTCAGGGTCATACGTTACACAGCGTCTACTGACGAAGATGGAAGTGCTGCCTTTGTGTTCATGTTAGAATCTATGCAACTGCCACGAATGATCGTCAGGCAGGGACCGAAGGTATTCGATCGCAACGATAGCGAGAAATTTTTGGATAAAAATAACAAGAAAAGTAACATGGTCTGGGTTGGTGATGAGGCAAGGTTATTTGCGTTGCTGGACAACAAATTTGTTGGTGCTGTTGCATTCCTACAATTTCTGCTTTCAAAGAATATCAACGCAAGTGGGATCTCAACTGGGTTGGTAAATGATATCAAAAAGGGGTTCCAAATTTATAGCGGCAATAAACTGAAGAACATAAAGGATGTATTTGCAAAGGAGATGGTAGGAGAACTTGTTGCAACAGATCAATTCGCATTTGGTTGAAATAAATGACTTGGTGAATGAGCCATACTCTACTATTCTTGGCTACCCCAGATGTTCTGGCGACGAACTGGAAAGTAGAGTGAAAGAATTGCGTGCACATGGTGTAAGTGCGCTTTTGTTTGAAGGAGGTAGCAAAATAGGAAAATTGGGTATGTTGGGCAAGGGATGCGTAAGCGTTGTTGTAAAGGCTATTCATAATGATAATGTAATTGCACTGAAGATAAGGAGAACCGATGCTGACCGTGCAACAATGGAAAGGGAAGGTGAATTTCTTAAACTTGCTAACAGCATTGACGTTGGTCCGATGTTCATTAAAAGTAGCAAGAACTTTTTGCTGATGGATTTAGCTAATGGTATAAACATATTCAAGTTTGTGGAAACTGAAAACGATAAAGCGAAGATATTGAACGTTGTATCGGAAGTGTTGGAGCAATGCTATAGGTTGGATAGAACCGGCTTGGATCATGGAGAATTGAGCTATATGGCAAAGCATGTTATAGTTGGAGATAAAGTTACAATAATAGATTTTGAGAGTGCCAGCGTTAATAGAAGGGTATCAAACGTTACTGCTGCAACACAATACCTGTTCATTGGGGGCGTTGTTGCGAAGAAGATCAGGAAGTTGTTGAAAGTTCATTCAATCGGTGCTGTTATCTCATCGCTTAGAGAATACAAAAATGATGTCGGTAAGGAAAATCTTGAACGTTTGAAAAAAATTCTTAATTTATGATCGTATGTTTTTATAGTGTACTAGTCGTTAAATCACTGTGAAGATTGAAATTCGTGAGCTAAAAGATGTAAACATGCAGAGTGGAATTGTAATTGATGGTTTTCCAGGTCTCGGTCTTGCAAATGCCATTGCTTCTGAATGCATAATTGAATCCCTGCATCTGGAACCTGTTGCCATCATTGATTCAGATATGTTCCCTTCGATGTCAACTATATACAAATCAAAACCCTACTTTCCTGCAAGGATACATGCCAATGCAAAATTAAAGCTGGCTGTTTTCATCTCCGAACTAACATTAAAGGAACCCATGCTCAAGGGCATTGGCAAAGCAATAATCAAGTGGGCCAAAGAGCACAAATGTTCTACCATTTTTAGTGCTGCTGGTCTGCCCGCTGAAGAAGGTGAGCAAATTGGTGATAGCGATCTGTTAGCTGTAGGTAGCAGTGACGAAGCGAACAAGAAGATACGAGCAAAGAAGATCACTGTGTTAGAGCATGGTGCAATAACGGGCATACCTGGCGTGCTGTTAAATGAAGGTAGGTTGCAGAATATAGATGTGATAGTATTCCTTGTAAAAGTTTTGAAGGATGCTCCTGACTTTCGTGCTGCTGCGTTATTGTCTGAAGTTTTGTCACAGTTTGCGCCTTCGTGTAAGTGTAACACCGCTAGTCTAGTTAGTGAAGCTGAAAAAATTGAGAAGAGGTTGAAGAAGATACAGAGCGAAAGCAAACCGTTTACAGACATAATGTATGGATGATGATGATGTGATGTGATAATAAGCCAAGATAGAAATAAGACCCTGTTATGGAATTCCCTGCGGGGTCGTAGTCTAGCATGATTATGATCCACATGGGGTTGTAGTTATAAGAATGGCAGAAGTCATCGGGGTGGCTGCTAAACCCCTAAATATTTTTTCCAAAATTTTTCTTCACACATGAGGCGATTTACAAATAAGTACTGAATTTCCTTCCTTACTTTTTTGCATGTCTTAAGGCGTTCCAGTTTACGAATGAATTTTCAAGAGTTAAGAGTTTATTCTTCAGCAATCTAGATGTTTTAATTTTGATGGAGAATTTAAGTTTAAGATCCAAACTCCCCTCCTAGTTCGAGAAGAGAAACCAAGGTAGGCAAAGGTGGGGTTGTAGATTTTAGTTCATAGAGATGGAATAATGCAATACAAATAAATTCTAAACATTATTGTGTTCTCAACGGAAAGTTATATTAAAGATCTGAAGGATCAATTAATTTATCTAATTTACGTACTAAAGGTGCGCAATTGATTTATAATACCTCTTATGGAGAGTCATACATGCACTTTGCCAAACATAATTCTTTTTGTTGGTAGATATAT
>CAYJTD010000121.1:3845-5378 GCA_964372525.1 uncultured Nitrosopumilales archaeon
TATATATTTTGGTGAGCTAGTGTGACAAATATTGAAAAATGGCAATGGGCGTTACTAATAGCATATGCCTGCGGAAAAATCAAGGGTAAGACTAGATACCATAAGTTAGCCTTTGCTGTTACAAAGCTTACCAAGGGCACAAAGGAATTAGGCTATTTTGATGACTGGGAACCTAAGGATTATGGGGTCTTTAGCATGGAACTACAAACGGAGATTGAGAATCTTACTCACAGTGGTTTGTTAATTAGTTACACTTCTGAAGAAGGAACGTACGAAATTTTTCAACCATCTGAAGAAGCGGAAGGTGAATTGAAAGATATTCTGCCTCTTGTCGAAGAGTATACCTCTGCTCTACGAAAGCTTAATGATGCATATTCTGATGTATCACTAGATGAATTTTTGCATGGGATGTATACTCGTTATCCTGAATTTGTCGGAAAAAGTAAGATCAAAGGAAGAATAATAGCTACAGACTACGCACTAAGGCAACAAGACAGGAAGGCAACAGAACAGGTACTAGAAGATTATGACGCTAGATTAAAACTAAGTAAAATGATAGGGCTGCAGGAAGTTCCGAAACATAACCCACATGCCCTTTATGAATTGGCAGGTATCTCATCCAAGAGGATAAAGTTAAAGAATATTGATGTAGTGGAACTCGTCAGTGAAAACAGGTCTTCAGAATAAGGCATACTTGGATACTAATATCCTTATATCCTATCAAGTTGGCAGGGAAAAAGATCCGAAATACTTTCCTATAGCTGAAGATGTCTTTAGGCAAATCAATGCTGGCAAGTATCTTGCTGTTGTATCCTTCATAACCTTAATGGAGACTACGAATGTGTTTAGACGAATAAAAACAGAAGAACTAAAAGAACTAGGTAAAACCGATCCAAAAGAACAGATAGAATATGTGAAGAATGAGAGCAAGCTATTATATTATGATCTTACACGTAAATTAGTTGAATCACAACGTAGTATTCGATTAGAAGATTGTCAAGGTATTTCATTTTCAGCGTTTCTACCTACATGTTTAGAAATTGTTCAACAATATGATGGGAAGGTAAAAACATATGATAACTGTAGGCAATGTAAATCAAATATCTCTCATCATGTCCATAAGGCGTTGGGCGCGTTAGATATATTGCACGTCTTTCTTGCACATGCGTTGAATTGTAAGTATTTTATTACTTTCGACAAAGGATTTTACGATATAGTGAATGATAGCCGTATTAAGAATTTGGAAATAAGAGTTCTGAGCTAAATAACTTACAAGAACATAGTACATGAGGTAAATGTCAGTATGAATAGTAGACAATAATCACATGATGGCAGTAACTATAGGGATGGCTACATAACCCCTGCCTGCCTTATTTTTATTCTATGTGCCCTAGATGGTAAACGGGTGAATCAGGTGAAAGTACAATAAAGATAAATGTCTGATACAAAGGGCCAGATACTAATTTATATAATATTTTGATGATAATTAATACGGGCACAAAAGGCCGTAATGCCCAGCGGGTCACGGGGCTT
>CAYJTD010000122.1:0-5348 GCA_964372525.1 uncultured Nitrosopumilales archaeon
TCTCTTATCCTGAAAATAGTATACCCACTAGTCAATAGGATAAGATCTAGATGGGTATGGAGCAGAGGCAAGCGTTACTTCGTTATTGCCAAACTAGACCCTGTAAAGATAGCATGGATAATCAGGGAGAAGGAGAAGGAAGAACTCACAAACAGAATTATCGCTCAGCGCATGGGAGTGTCGGAAGTATGGATAAAGAAGCTGTGGTCAAGGTACAGGAGGAGCGGGAATGTACCAGAATTAAGG
This sequence comes from uncultured Nitrosopumilales archaeon, assembly GCA_964372525.1. Taxonomy (GTDB): domain Archaea; phylum Thermoproteota; class Nitrososphaeria; order Nitrososphaerales; family UBA213; genus CAYJTD01. Next base: position 247 of record CAYJTD010000122.1, read on the forward strand.
AAGCCTGGAAGACCCAGAAGGGAAGTATCTGAACAGCAAGTGCTGATGGTCATTGATGCATTTAACATGTACAAACTTGGATCTGTATGTTTAGAGAAATTAATAGATATCAAGTTCAATAAGCATATACCGCACAACACCATACATAAGATACTGAAGCAGAAGGGATTGGCAATGGAGGAACCTAGAAAGAGAAACAGAAGGAAATGGGTAAGATACGAGAGAAAGTATTCAAACTCTCTATGGCATACTGATTACAAGCAACTTCCAGATGGCAGATGGTTCATAGCGTATGAGGATGATGCCTCCAGATTCATTGTTGGGTATGGTGTGTTCAATGAAGCAACGTCAAGGCATGCAGTAGAGGTGTTGGAAGAAGCGATAAAGAAGCATGGCAAGCCTGCATCTATACTTACAGACAGAGGGTCGCAGTTCTATGCCAATGAGTCTGAAGTGAAGGAGAAGGGGTTGACAGAGTTTGAACTCTTCCTTATTGCCAATGATACAAGGCAGATACTCGCCAGGGTAGCACACCCTCAGACCAATGGTAAGTTGGAGCGCATATATGGAGAGGTTGAGAGGAAATTACACCTGTTCAAAGACATACACGAGCTTGTGGACTGGTACAACAACATCAGGCCACATATGTCACTTGACTGGGAAAATTTAGAAACACCAGCTCAGGCATACATAAGAAAGATGCCTCCAACAGGTGTAGTTGTAGATGAGCAATCAGGGGAGATCTATCATGCGAAGGAAGAGTAAGAAGGGGTATACTGATTTCGGGATAAAACAGTTGACGGCAGGTGGGGGTATCTATAAATGTTATAGCTTAACAAAGAATAAAATAGGTAAATATCAAACAAATTTACATAGATGACATTGATTCGTTTTCAAAGGTAAGAAAAATAAAGAAAATGAATCAATCACAACATCAACCTCTTAACGAGAGCAAAATTAAGGAAGGTTTAAAGAAGATTATAGGAGAAAAGGGGGACTTCACTGACTGGGGCGGAGAAACAGATGATTTATACTCCACAAGATTGAAACTAAATGGAAGGAGAGTCCCTGTAGCATTTGGCTTAAAAGGTAAGGGCACAAAAGGTATACTAACTCCAAAAAAGATGGGTAGGAACGGAGACCAGATACAGAGACTTTTCAAAAGCCCAGCAGATGTATTCCTTATCCAATATCATGGACAGATAGCCGAAAGTGTCATAGACCAAATGAAAAGTATCGCTATTGCCAAATCTGTAATGGATAATAATAAAATCTATTTTGGAACTATTGACGGCAAGGACACCTTGAGACTTCTTACCGCCTATTCGTCTTATTTCAAGTGACTATTTGTTTTCCACCTACTTCCACCCCTCGGGGGTCGAAGCCCTATACTAGTTAGTTGATGAGCCAAGAGACCTGCGTCAGGCTCTCTAGTAGGCTTGTCAATATATTGACAACCTATTTATAAATAACCTGTCAATATATCGCTAGTTATGGCACTAGGCATTGAGTTGATGGACCAGAACCCTTGGTGGAAGAAAAGGGAGGCCATAAAACAGGATAAGCATCTAGTAGCCTTGGCAAAATCAAAGGTTCCATGGCGTCCTAGGATAAGGTATAAGTTCCATTTTGACAAGGACATCGTTTATACCCTTAGAGGGCCTAGGCAGGTAGGAAAAACAACACTCTTGAAAGATCTGATTAACGACTTCCTTGACGGCCAGATTGACCCGAGGATGTTATTCTACTATACCTGCGATCTTGTTGATAACCCCAGAGAGCTTGTAAATACCGTCAACAATTACTTGGATAACATAAGGCCCGACAGCAAACAAAGGGCCTACATTTTTTTGGACGAAATATCTTCTGTAAGAGACTGGCAGAGGGCTATAAAGAATCTGTCTGACACAGGTAAGCTTGCAAATATCACGGTTGTCCTTACAGGTTCGCATACTCTGGACATAAAGAAGGCCCATGAAAAATTGCCCGGCAGAAGAGGCGACTTGACCGATGTACCTGATAAAATACTATTGCCCATGAAGTTCGTAGAATATGTCGAGACCTTAAACGAAGACATAAGAAACGTGATAAGCAAATTAAGGCTAATTGAATTTACCAACAGAAAACGCGTTCTTTTAGAGATAAGCCAAGGGGAGATTCCTGAGGAGATTAAAGAACTTTCTCTGTACAGCAAGGAGATTGGTTCATTATTTGGCAATTATTTGTTAACAGGCGGTATAGCGAGAGTCATCGATGAATATTTGAGAACTGGGCAGATATCTGAAGGAGTTTATCGAACTTACATAGATGTTGTGCTGGGTGACCTTGCAAAATGGAACAAAAAGGAAACTTATCTGCGGCAAATCGTACGTAGAATGATGGAATCCAATGGAAATCCTGTTGGATGGAATACACTTAAGCAGGGAACCGACATTGCGAGTCACAATACAGTTGCCGACTATGTAGATACACTAAAAGATAGTTTCGTTGTATTCTATCTCAATTTTTATGATATATCACGAAAGATCCCCCTGTATCAAAAGGAGAAAAAGATACACTTCTACGACCCATTCTTTTTCCATGCACTGAGAGGCTGGATAGGTGGTCAGGATCCGTTCTCTGCAAGTATAGATTTTCTGAAGAGTTCCCAGAATCTCGGTATACTAACTGAAAGCATTGTAGGGGGTCATTTGATAAGACTTGCCTTCAATATTAGCCAGCAAAAACAACTTTTTGATTATGAAAACGTTCTATTCTATTGGAAAAGTGGCAAAGACAGAGAAGTGGATTTTGTAATCAAGTTAGATGACAAGATAGCTATTCCAATAGAGGTAAAGTATCAGTCAGATATTACTAAGAGTGATCGGTATAGCATAATAGATTTCCAGAAGAGTTCTGGAAACAAAAGAGGAATTCTCCTGTCAAAAGATAAGATGGAAGCCAACGGAAAAATAGTTACTTTACCTATCTGGCTGTTCTTGATGCTTGTCTAGTTTTTCCCACTAAAAAATCAAACCGGTACAAATTTTTGGCATACACAAACCCTGCCATCTGCCAGCGTTTGACAGCATTTTCCGTCTCCGGGATGATCTTTTCGATAATGACTGCAACTAGTATTGTTGCATACATCGTAATCTCCCACACGCATCAACTATTCTTTTATGTAATAAGCATTACTTTCTATGGGCTTCGGGGGTGCCAAAATAATGAGGTCAACTTCATGAGGAAGTTCTAGGAAGTTAAACTGGTTCAAATCCCACCTCCCGCATCCAACATCTACGACAAGTGTATGATCTGCATATTCTAATTTACAACTCTTTTCAGCTAACTTTTGTTTGTTTGATCCAGATGTTAAAGGCATTAGCAATAATAGAGAAGATTTATTGCTTTTCTGAATGTATTTATCAGGGGAATTCGATTTTTATGAACATGCATTCGCCTGTACTGATTTGTGGGTTGCTGGTCTCTGGAATCTTATTTAGTTCAACGTTTCTGCCTTCATTTGGACAGGGATTGGGATTCGATGAGTCAAATTCCATTATTGTTGATGGTAAAAGAGTCTCTGTCACGCTAGATATGAAACCTGTTTTTCTTACTGAAGACGATAAAGTTGGCAGTGCCACTATACGACTCCGTGAGGTTAATACAGATGCTACTGTGCCACATGTAACATATCATGTGAAGATCATGAGGGCATCAGAACTTCTGGTAGATGATCGATTCCATAGCCACAACGGCATATTATCGCTTCAATTTGAACACACTGATACTGAAAACGAAGTAATAGGCAATAGAGAATCGCTTTACAATGCAGTGATTGCTGATCAGCAAAATCCTGCATTAGTAAAGGGTTCAATACTTGTTGGAGGTCTTTACCAGTACAATGTTACGGTTTTATCTATGAAAGAATACGAGAATAAACTAGCAGAACCATTAAACTTTGACCTTTACGCAAGTGTAGGCAAAACCACAGTTTATTCTGTGTTGAATGAAGCCGGCAAGAATAATACTTTATCTATCAAAACTTATTATGATGAAATAAACACTTTTGATTATGACAGTTCTTCACTAATGGTAACTTTTACGATGCCATTAACTTGGGACGTAAACTTCATTAGTCAGATTCCTTTAGTTCACGAAGAAGTACATATTCCTCGTGATTTTGCAGAAATAATGTCTAACAGCTACGTAGGCACAGTTAACGGCGTCGAACTTTCAAACAGAGAACTTATGGTTGACGACAGTTCATTTGAAGATGTACGAACTGTTCATTTTATGATCTCAAAGGAAAGGTTGATAAGTATAGTACAGAAGCAGAATCCTCAAGAGAACATTGCTGTTTTTACGCTCACACCAAGGGATGTTCCAAGGTTCCCATTAGAGATTCTGTCCAGCAGCGAAAATTTTCTGCTACAAATCTCATGGAGTCCAGCTCTTATTGAACCTGATAAATCCACCAAATTCATAGTAACGTTAAGGGATCCCGAGACGCTAGATACCTTCAGGCATGCTAGTGCTGATTTCGTACTTCTAAAAGATGGGAAAGAGATCTTTAGAAAGCATCATACAGCTCCTATAGGGGCTATAGTGCAAGATTATACTTTTAGCAAAGAACAAACTGGTACTATACTATTGCTGATTGAAAACATAAACAGCACAGGCGAATCTGCATCATTACTATTTACCGTGGTGCCTGAATTTCCACTAGGTCCGTTTGTTGGAATGGCAGTAGTAGTATCTGCAATTATCGTAATTACAAGAATGAGATCGTCACTAAATTCTCAGCATATTAGGAATTAATTTGCCGCGTGTGAACAATAATACAGCTGCAACAGCACCTGCCATGGCTATAACAACTCCGATTGGGAACTCTGGTACCACTTGAATGTTAAAATTTACAGATTCACCAGTATTGTTAATATTCTCGAGTCTAAGCGTTACAGCTCCTTCCTGTGATTTCTTAAATGTGATCTGTTCAGACCCGACTCCAGCAGTAGTCTGTCCCTGTTTTCTTACTATTTCCTGTCCATCTTTAAGCAGAACGAAATCGTATGTCGCATCTTTGATTGGAGCGTTACTTCTCATATCCATAAAATTGAATG
>CAYJTD010000123.1:0-3350 GCA_964372525.1 uncultured Nitrosopumilales archaeon
CGATCTGCCCCTTACCAGACCCTTTTCAAGGGCCTTTCTGTAAATATATGCAGCCTTTTCTATTACTGCATCCCCTACAGCCAACTTATCCTTCAGCCTATCAAGCTCACTGAACGCCTGTCTGAAGTTTCTATCAACAGGCTCGTGAACTTGGCTTCTACTATCCCATGTTCGCAAACGCTCTATCGTGCTCTTCATTGAAGCTGATAGCGGTTTACCTGAGGCATCTTTGTCAATGGGGCCGATTATAGTCGCTAGACCCATGTCATGCATTGCCAGCGAAGTTGGTATGCCGGCTCTACTCCTGTCTTCATGCTCCTCTTTGGAAAACGCTCTCCACTCTGGACCCAGTTCTTCGATTCTTTCCGTTAACACGAACCCACAACTTCCGCAGAACATTTCACCACTGGAATTGTCTGTAACCATAGGTCCCTTACCACATCTTGGACATCTTTCACTGATCGTAGAAACTTCTTTCACCATTTTGCATCACAAAAATTCCAGAAACTATAAATATTTATATTAGATATATAAATCTTACGCATCAATAAATAGTATGCTGCTTTATCGCACGCGATAATGGCAGTAGATTCATTTCAGTTTGTGTTTTACCTCTAGCAGATGCGCCTTGGTCTTTGACATATAGTCACTAGCGATAATATATTCGATGTCGTTAGGTTCATCAATATCAAGCATTAGCCTCCTGTTCAGGAGGACCTTTACAGGTAGTTTTCTTTCTCTTGCTTTGCTTACATGTATTTCATAGCTGTCTTCGTCATAATGTGTTTCGATAGCATTTGAAGGCTTCCTTAGCAATACATTAGTTCCATCGTATCTATGTGATGGCGTGATCACAACGCATCTTTTGCTCATCGCAGAATCACACACCATGTCAATATCTGTCGAAAGTACAAAAGGCAGATCCTGTGGAATAACAATACTTGCATCGCATTCCTTGCATATATCATCGGCTAATGCAACTGCAAAGTTAACACCACGTTCTTCTTCTTCTTTAACAATTACGGCACCAAAATCCTTGGCTATCTTTATCACATGCTGATCCTTACTAACTACTATTACCTTGCTTACACTAGAATTACATACAGCACTTAGTACATCTAGCAGCATTGCTTCACTAAACTTTACACGTTCTCCTGCAGTAAGAGTAGGGGCAAGTCTTTTCTTACTATTTGCAAGGGTCTTGACAGGCACTATTGCAAAGACATTCAATGAAGAACACTTTTTTGCAATCCAGTCAGGTAAGAGGCAAGCCTATCTTCATCATTTTTATCCTTCATGATTATGTTAGTATCATAAACTTTTACGCCCAGCTCCTCAATCTTGGCAGCATATTTTCTGTCTGATGTATGTATAACAAATTTTGATATCACATCAGAATAATATTTTGCCACTCCATACGGCGATACCTCTACACCTACCGATTCCATATACTTTGCAGCTGGACCGCTAACCGGCTCGGTTCCAATGATGGGGCTTACTGCCACACATTTGTTCTTCAGTTTTACGAGGATATCTTTCATTCCTTTGATTGCAAGTATTGGTGCAATACTGCTGATCGGGTTTCCCGGTGCAATTATTATCATCTTTGATAATTTTAGAGCATCTACTGCCTGTGGAGTGGGTTTGGTTTTGTTTGCACCATAATACGTAATACTTTTGACTTTGTCATTAGCTTTATTCTTTACCCAGAACTCTTGCAAATGCATCTCACCTTCTTCAGTAACTATTCTTGTCTCTATATGATTCTCCGTAACTGGTATGACAGGTATATTGACACGAAACCTATCACACATCAACCGTGTTATTTCAAACAAACCTTTACCATCTCTAAGCATCTTGGTTCTTACCAGATGTGTAGCAAGGTCCTTATCGCCTATGTTAAACCATGACTCTTCGCCCAAAGTTTCAAGTTGTCTGTTGAATTCAAATGAGTCATGTTTGATACCCCAGCCCCTGTCTTGATCCAGCATATTTGCTAGAGCATATACTATTGTATCTATGTCAGGGCACACGTACAGACCGTGGATCCAGATATTATCGCCAACATTGCATATTACAGCAAAATCTTCTGATATGGTGTTCAATCCTCGAACGAGCTTGGCGGAACCAGTACCCCCTGCTAGTATAGTTAGCGATACCAATTTTATTTCAACTTACAATCTATATCAATAAAGTTTTCGTCGATCATTGTTTGTACGCAATGATTCAAAACTATCTAAATGCTAATAAAGGTTTATAAAAAGGAAGGGAAGAATTTCGTTTGTGAAACTCACGGCTGGATCATTATTGATGGTCGCCTTTGCATTACTTCTTCTAACAAGTGCCATAATCCCAGCTTTTGCGGTTCAATTGGACACACTACTCATACCGAAAAGGGATAAGGCCGAAGCTTTATACAAGTCAATAGAAGTTATTTATATTGAATATCCCAATGGTGGGAAACTGCAATCCACACTTAAAAATGCTAGCGACAAGATAGCATTTACAGCGAACAAAGATACACCTGGCGTACAAGAGCTGATAGAGAAGATAAACACTAACCTGATTAGACAGAAGAGTTCTCCTGTTATAGTAGAGGATGTTAAGATTGATTATAAAGCCGAATTAAAGGCTGATGAGAGAAGGGCAGTGTTGGAGCACAACCTAAAGTTGGATCTTATAGTAACTCGTTTCGTTCTTAACGCTGGTTCTACTTCAGAAGGTACTTTAATAGATCTTAATTGGCGAGGGTTGAATGTAGATGAACCAGTAGTGTTGACGACAGAACAATACGGCGACGTTGAAATCAATTTCCCATCTGGATATTACTACAATAAACATCCAGAAGTTATGAAAGAACTGGAAAATACTGAAGCAATACAGGTGCTTAATAGAGCTACAATAGATTTCAGAGAACTAACAGACATATCGATTGACAAGTGGCATTGGCTCTTTGATCCTTCGGGCAGCATAAAGGAAGCAGAACGTTTTGGATTCAAGGAAGTTGAGGGTGCAAACCTAGTTACTTTCTTTGCTCTTGGCGAAGGTAGTTTAAGAGAAGGAATACATAGAGAAAAAACAACAAAGGCTGAGGTTGCAGTAGACGGCGTTCAATACGTTGTAAGAAGCACATCACCCCCAAGTTCTGCGACTATACAGGTAACAGGATATGCGACTGAAAGCATACAGGGAACTGATGAGGGTGCATTGGTCTTTGACTTTGTGCCAGAAGGTGCTGGCAAGTCATATACTGGAGGATTTCCGATTGTGGTGTTAGCGGTGCTGGGTGGTTTGATGGGTGCAGTAGCAGGATTTGTGCTGTGGCGCGCCAACAAGAAATAAAATAATTA
>CAYJTD010000123.1:3360-5314 GCA_964372525.1 uncultured Nitrosopumilales archaeon
TCAGAATCTTATTACTTGTTAATAATTAATTAATTTTTACCTAAAATCTTCGCACTTCTTTTGGTCTAGCAAGTTCTGGATGCGTTTTAAGGGCAGATATTTTATCCAAGATCTTGTCTTTCTCTTTAGGTAATGTACCACCCAAGAGGTATGCATTTGAGGCATGATTTGCCCTAAATACAATTGGGCTTGGAGAGTCTATTTGTTCTACCAAACGCTTTACCTCGTCCAACAATTCATCATCATTTAGAGGAATGAATGGTTCTTTAAACTTGGTAAGAAATTCCTCCTTTACACCAGTTTCAAGATATAGTGATAACGCACCAAGGTAATCTGGAGATGTTGCATTTACAACACGCGTAGTTTCTCTGATATGTTCTTCAGTATATGTTCGTCCACCAAGACCAAGTATTATCATGCATGACAATACAAAGTTATTTTTCCTTGCTTTAAGACACGCATCGATTATACCTTGAGCGGTAGCCCCTTTCGTCACCTTCTTTAAGATCATGTTTGACCCAGACTCTATTCCCAAGTAAAACATAGTTAGCCCAGCCTTGCGCAAGGTTTGCAATTCTTCGTCAGATTTTTCCCATAGGTTCTTTGGCATGGCATAGCATGAAACTCTTTCAAGCGAAGGAAATGATTTATACAGATAATCTAGAATCTGCGCCAAACTATCCGTTGACATGTTTAACGCATCGCCATCGGCAAGAAATATACGCTCTGTATCTGGTACATGTTTTGTAGCAAAATCGATCTCTTCTTTGATGTCCTCCCATTTACGTTCGCTATACTCTTTATTTCTATACATGTCACAGAAGGAGCATTTATTGAAGGAACATCCTATCGTAACTTGAAAGATCAGCGAATTTGCTTCGGAGGGTGGTCTGTATACTGGTTCAGCGTAAGAAAACATAAAATAGCTTCTCAAATCATACCTATAAAACTTATTGTATATTCGCTAAAGGATTGAGAAGATAAAGAGCGAATAATACAAAGTTATGGACGTATTTGTCTGTATTTTGATCGCCTTTTCAAATACATTATTGATACTGCTATCGCAATAGATGCTATTACTGTGTATACTATGTATTGAATATAAGTTGAAATAAGAAGACTTGTTGCTACGCTTCTTGGGATTATTCTGTAGATCGTTCCTTCTGAAAGTGATACTATATACAAAAACCCATCTGGCCCAACATCTATATCTGTTGCACATCCAAAACCTGTCCCAAAGATAATCTCGTCCATTGATTCCCCTATGTTGACCACATTATCAGAAAATTGCGTAGAATTAAAAACAAACATATTTCTTTGTTGGTTTAATTTAAACTCGTATAGATTACCATAATTGCAATCAACAACAAACAGACCGTTATTATATTTTTCAAAGAATGTAGAGTTGATAAATGCAAGTCCAGTTGGAGCAACCTGTGCTTCCCAACTAAATTTAGGATCACGATAAACATATCCTTCATAGCTTGGCAATTTTGCAAGTTGGGTTTCGTTCGCAGGACCCATTATCACATCCCATCCACTATTGAAGTTTGGTTCAACTAAATTAATCTCATCAAATTTATCTGGTCCATTTTCGGTATTCCACAATTTTCCAGTAAAAGGATCAACGGCAAGTCCAAAACTATTTCGTATACCAATAGCATAGTATGGTCCCTCTGGTGCTATGGGTAAAATCACACTTGTATCGTCCAGTTCTCCATCTGGATGATTCTGCAGCTTCCCATATCGACCAGCATCTCCAAGAATTAAATAAACTGTACCATCCAAGTCAACTGTCATAGCTCCACCGTTGTGATATCTCTGCGTTTGTGGCAGATCCCTTACCAGAGTTTTATTTACCAATACCTGTCCATTCCAATCATAACTGTAAACACGCTTGCTAATTGCCGGCCTTCCATCCTGCGTTGATTCTGTAAAATACAGATAGACCGTA
>CAYJTD010000124.1:0-5296 GCA_964372525.1 uncultured Nitrosopumilales archaeon
TGGGTTATGTTGCTCCACTTTCTAATCCACCAATATCATGTCTGTACCATGCTGACATAGGAGAAGGAATTACAGACATAGCACTTGTTAACACTTCAGACAACAAAGTAAGATTCCATGGCAGTGCTGGCTACACTGTGACAATAACAATACATGGTGAAAAGGGCGGCGAAGACGAAGGTCATATGTAGAGATACAACCACCCCCTTTTTTTTAATAGATTTATTTCCTTGGTCAATCATATATTCAAGAACGCCATAAATTTCTTTTTTGGCTTGAATTTTTGTAAATGGAAAATATGACAACTATCGATGTGATTCTGTCAAACTATTTATTTTACCACTTTTATTATACACAAATGCGTGTTTTGAAATTTTTCTTAATATTGTTCCTAGTTGCTACAACAGCTTTTATAATAAATAGTGATACTGTCCTACCAAACGTATTTGCACAGCATCCCGAACATCCTGTCTTTCATGGCTCAAAAACAGTTGCAGGGTTTCACATAGAACTAACGGTAGAACCTACACCCATTGAACCGGGTGTACTTACTAACTTTGGTACAGTCTTTACTGATGCTATGACCGGTGAACCTGTATCAGAGGTGCCTCATACATTTGTGCTGGCAAAGGGCGGGCAGGTAATTTTCAGAGAATCGACAGATTCTGCAAATTATTTGCATGAGTTCAGATTTACAGAAGAGGATAAAGGTCCATTAACTATTTTGATAGAGAACGTAAATAATAGTGGTGAGAATGCAGAGTTCAGTTTGATGGTCATTCCAGAATTTCCTTTAACTGCTACGTTTACCATGACTGCTGTGCTCGCAGTAATGTTCGTGATCCTAAGATTCAAGGACTTTTGGAAGCCAAGAGTATGAATTAACTAGGTGTTCCTACCATACAAAATTATAAAAGCTACAAAGACGGAAGTTGATCATGAATAGCAAGATAATAGCAGGTGTGGCAGGTGGTATAATTGCTGTCGCAGTATTTGCCTATCTCACATCTCTACAAACAAATGAGAAAGTGGACGAAATTCTTGGTGTAGGATTGCAAAACGCTAACAAATGTATTAAAGGTGATTTCAAGGCTGATCCAGCCAAAGATACTGTCGAAATAATAATGGACGCATATCAATGGCGATTCAGCTACTGTTCTATAACAGTCTATGAAGGTCAGACGGTAATGATTACGTTACAAAGTTTAGACGTACCACATGGCTTTGCCATAGATGGCTATCCAGAAATTGGTAGCAAGCACATAAGTCCTAATGCTCAGACCATAGTGAAATTTACAGCGGACAAAACAGGTATATTCACTTATTTCTGCACTGTCTTCTGTGGCGAAGGTCATCCTTTGCATAAGGGACAGCTCGTCGTTCAGTCAGCTTGATCGATTGTGCATACATTTAAGAATAGTTTTTGCATGTGGTATGATGTAGTATGTCTAACAAAGAAGAGATAAGGAAACATAAGGAGATCTGCGATAAGATACTCGCTCTCAGCCCAAAGATCAGATACGTTGGTATGATCAATAAATTTGGAAAGACCATTGCTGGCGATCTTAGAAAAGGTCTAAGACCATTATTCAAACCAGAGCAAGCAAGGGACGAATTCTTCTTGGCAGCAACTCGAGAGTTTCTAAGAAAGGACTTCAACTCTACGTTAGGAAAGATATTTTTCACATTGACCGTGCACGAGAAGGTCAATATAGTGTCATTTGCGAGTGACACGGTCACATTCTACATAACTCTGGAGAAAGATACGCCATACGATGAAATAGTGAAGATAGTAAAAGAGGCATCAAAATTCAAGGTCTAATCAATACTTCCGCATTTTTCTACTTGCTATAACTATAGCAATAATAATTGCAGCAATGACAAGCGTAATAACCTCAAATTCGTTCAATAATAACTGCAGAATCTGCTCGCCCCAGATCATTATCACAGCAGCTTCCGCAAAGAATCTACCAGCTCTGCCGATTGCAGATGCTAGAATGAAGCGTTTAAGATCCAGCCTAACTATTCCTGACGCTATCGTGAATATCTTGTATGGAATGGGCGAAAATCCAGCTACAAGTACAGCCCATGCACCGTATCTTTCAAAATAACCTTCCACACGTTTTACTTTATTCTCTGAAAACAATCTTAATGCCAAGGGTCTTCCTCCTTTTAATCCAAGAAAGTAACCAGCAATGCCTCCCAATACTGAGCCTATTGTTGATATGGAAGCATAATACAGACCCAGAGAAGGATTGAATAGAACTAGTGGTATTAGCAGTATATCTGGTGGAATTGGAAATACTGATGATTCTATAAACGCAACTATAAACAACCCCGTATCTCCCAAAGGCAGAAAAATATCCTTGCCCCATGTCAGCAGATCCTCTACTATTCCCATAGGTGCCTCTAGTTTCGTGCTGGATATAATGATTGATAGAGCAAGAAGTTATCTATTGCAATAATGTTTCCATAGGCTAAAAAACTTAAATAAGGCTAACTCTTTATACCTAATGTATTGCAGGCAGTTAAACCAATCCTAACGCGAGTTGTAATTGTTATAGTGCTAGCAGTAATGATAGCCACCGCAGCTGTAATAGCTACGGTATCTAACGATAGTTCTGACGAAGGCGTTCTCTTATCTCCCATGAACAACATGGTTCAACAATCCACCCTTGATCCAGACAAATATCTTACAGAATTTAACTATGGCAGAGTTTCAACAATGCCTGATGGAACTACACTTAGAGAATTTACTTTGATTGCAGAGGATGTTGAAATTGAGGTTTCTCCAGGTGTATATTTCAACGCATGGTCGTATAATGGAACGATCCCAGGGCCTACTTTAAGGGTCATAGAAGGTGATATGGTGCGCGTAGTATTCATCAACAAGGGCACCCAACCACATACGATACATTTCCATGGTATACATGCTGGTAACATGGATGGTGTGATTGAATGGGTATATCCTGGAGGTAGATTTGTTTATGAATTTACTGCTGAACCATTCGGGGTCTTCCTGTACCATTGCCATGTAAGTCCAGTTGAGGAACATATGAACCGAGGACTGTATGGTGCCTACATAGTTGATCCTAAAACGCCTAGACCACCAGCTACGGAAATGGTGATGCTGTTAAATGGTTATGACACAGACTTTGATACAGAAAACAACTTCTACACTGTTAACGGTGTCGCGTTCCATTACATGCATAAACCAATACAGATCAAAACAGGAGAACCTGTAAGAATTTATCTAATAAATATGCTAGAGTTTGATATAATCAATAATTTCCATCTGCACGGCAATGTCTTCAAGTATTATAGAACGGGCACAAGTTTAACCAACTATGAGCTTACAGATATGATCACACTTAGCCAAGGCGAACGTGGTGTGGTAGAGTTTACTTACAAATATCCTGGCATGTATATGTTCCACGCACATAAGATAGAATTTGCTGACAAGGGATGGAATGGTTTCTTCAAGGTAATTGAAGGTGAAACAACAAATGGAGGTATGACGTAAAATGAATTCTAAATCTGTTTTACTTGCATTATTACCGTTGTTCATTCTTGGAGGAGTAGTTTACTACCTAATGGGTCCAGGAACTTCCTTCCTTTATACTACAGAACCACTGCCAGACGTTACCGTTGAAAATGCTGAGTTCAAGCATGGAGAGATAATTGCATTCATACGCAATACTGGGCAGGATGCAGTCACAATTGCACAAGCAGACATCAACGATAGGCCTTGGGAAGCTCTGATAAAGCCAACAAATGTTCTGCCTAGGATGGCAACTGCACAAGTAATAATGAAGTTTCCATGGATCGAAGGTGTACCATATGAAATTGGTATAACAACATCTGATGGCACTAGATTTACATACGAAATAGAAGCTGCAGCACCAACACCTCAGCCAAATGTTGAACAATTATCATACTTCGCTATTTTGGGCTCATATGTTGGCGTAGTGCCTGTCATGATCGGTTTACTGTGGTTCCCATTCATGAGCAGGATGAGCAAACAATGGCATAACTTCTTCCTAAGTCTAACTGCTGGTCTGCTGATCTTCCTGGCTGCTGACGCACTGAAGGAGTCTTTTGAAGTAACTGAAAATATAGCTGACGCATTCAGAGGCGAGATTCTGATCGTAACTGCTGTAGTAGCAACTTTCCTTGTACTAATGATGTTCTCAAACAGGATTACGACAAAAACTGTAACAACAGGAAGTATGGGAATTAGTACCAAACTGGTACTCGGATTATCTCTTTCGTACATGATTGCGATCGGTATTGGATTCCATAATTTAGGAGAAGGACTTGCAATTGGTGCTGCAACTGCATTAGGCGCTATAGCACTCACAAAATTCCTCGTTATAGGATTTACAATACATAACACAACTGAAGGATTGGCAATAATTGCTCCCATTGCAAAGCAGAAGGCCAGGATAATGCATCTAGTAGCACTGGGTTTGATAGCTGGAGTGCCAACTATTGCAGGAACATGGATAGGAGGTTTCACTTACATGCCAGTGGCATCAATAGTATTCCTGGCAATAGGCGCTGGCGCTATATTCCAAGTCGTATATTCGATATTCAAATGGATGAACAAGGAGATGGATAGCAGGATCGTTTCGCCACATAACGTTGCTGGGTTCATAGTTGGCTTGGTAATAATGTACTTTACTGGCTTGCTTATTGCCTGATAATTATCTGTGAAGCAACATTTTGATTCCTTCTCTTAATACATAAGTATAGAGAACATTTCATTTACAGGTGGTCGATCATGGAAAACAAATACGACATTGTTGTGGTAGGAGCTGGACCCGCAGGCCTCTCGGCAGCATATTCAGCGGCAAAGAACGGTGCAAATGTTATCGTGCTGGAAAGGGATGACGGTATAGCACATAATATACGAACTAGTGGAGTTAGCTGGATAGAAGAAATAAGGAAATTTGGAATAACTGAAGAGCATTACAATCCAATACTAAATTACACGTTCTTCTCACCATCGAACGAGGTTACAATACAAGGCAACGAACCAAAATGTTGTGTATTAAATGTCAGAAGTGCATATCAGCAGTTAGCTTTTCAGGCTGCAAATGCAGGTGCGAAGATAATGGTAAAAGCAAATGTAACAAATGCTTTGATTGTCAATGATAGAATTTCTGGTGTAAAGGTAAATACACCGAAAGGAGAGGTGAACATAAATGCCGATCTTGTGATCGATGCAAGTGGTTTCGGTACAGCTATTGGACGAAAGATTGGTTTTGTTTCTGAATGGAAAAGATATGGTGTT
>CAYJTD010000125.1:0-5289 GCA_964372525.1 uncultured Nitrosopumilales archaeon
CCGATCTTTTTTTATTCGGATGATGCCTATTCTGTCGTATGCAAAGATCTGAATGCCATCATGAAGGTGAAGAAGAATGGGAAATTAGCAGGATTTTACATCAAGGTAACAAGCAAAAAGGATGAAGATACTATAGTACAGGCATCTAATAACGGCGCTGACTTTGTAATAGTGGATGCCAAGAACTGGAAGATAATACCACTAGAGAATATAATTGCAAAACTGCAGAAGACAAAGACGAAAGTGTATACCATGGCTAAAAGTGCTGATGAAGTACGAACCATGTTTAGTGTTCTGCAGCTAGGCGTTGACGGTGTTATTCTGAGTACTTCTAACTCCACTGCAATAAAGAAATCTTTGATATACCTAGGTAGTAAGGAATTTCCATTAAAGCTTGCAAAGGTTATAGAGATAAAAGATGTAGGTATTGGTGAACGCGTGTGCGTTGATACGGCTTCTATGCTTAACAGGGGTGAAGGGATGTTAATTGGGAGCAGATCTAACTTCATGTTCCTGATACATAATGAATCAGTAGGTTCTGCGTTTACGTCTCCAAGACCTTTCAGAGTAAATGCTGGTGCCGTTCATTGCTATACATTAATGCCTGATGGTAACTCGAAATATCTGTCAGAAGTGGAAGCTGGTGACGAAGTTCTTGTTGTTGACACAAAGGGTAAGGCTA
Source organism: uncultured Nitrosopumilales archaeon (assembly GCA_964372525.1). Classification (GTDB taxonomy): domain Archaea; phylum Thermoproteota; class Nitrososphaeria; order Nitrososphaerales; family UBA213; genus CAYJTD01. The sequence goes on from CAYJTD010000125.1 coordinate 683, forward strand.
GAAGAGTTGCTGTTGGTAGATCTAAAGTTGAAACAAGGCCGATGCGTTTGATCAAAGCTATTGCAGATGGTGAGGTCGGGAGTATAATAGTTCAAAATGCTGAAACCATAAGATTTGTTGGAAGTAAAGGTAAACTTATTCCTGTTACGGAAGTGAAGAAGGGCAATAGCATATTGGTTAGTGCCAAACCTGCTATGGGAAGGCACTTTGGTATGGAAGTTAACGAGTACATAGTTGAGAAATAAACAACTTACATGTAGGTAAGTTGCCCGAGTGATAGAAATTATTTCGAATGAGTGAATAGATGAGGTATTGGGTTTAATTCAATACACTAACCATGAGAAACAACTGTTACGCAATAGTTAAATGTGAAGATTGGTTATTGATCGTAGATGCCTAGAGCAAGACTGCTCATACCTATGGGCATTTTAATAGCAGCTCTATTCACTTCCAGTGTTAGTGCAAGTACTTACCAGAACGTAAAGGACTGGATAACTGTTAACGTTGATAGTTCATACATGGTAGGTGATACAGTCAGTGTAAAGGGAGAGATAGGCTCGCTGAAGGAAGGTCTTGACCTGATGATAAACGCTGTAGATCCCACTGGTAAATCATTTCTGTCAGAAAAGATTCCTATAACAGAGACTAACAATGGAATAAGCAAGTTTTCATATGAATTCACGTTGGACAATGTTATACCTGGAGAATGGACATTACTTGTAGCCACTTCAAATCAGTATACAATATATTCACATGCTAAAGTCAACTTCCGCGTTTATGATACTGTAATGATCCTTGCGTCTGATGAGCTTACTAGACCGAACATAGACGGAAGTATAGACAGCGAAGGTAACGAATGGCAGTATGCATATGATATAAAATACTGGAAGCCGTTTGAAATACATCCTGCATATGATGATAGCAAGCAGATCGCCTTCAAGACTCAATACATAAAAGATAAGTTGTATTTGGTTTTCGATGTTCCCGATGAAACCTACAATTTGAAGGATTTTGTAGAAGTTGGAATAGATGTTAACAACGTAGGCAAGTCTTACAAGAGTGGCGACAACGTGTACATCTTAAGAGCATACAGGGACGGAACTACCTCCGCTTTCAAGCTTGGAAGTGAGTTCAGAACCAATGCTGACAGACAACACTTCACTGCTGCAGTAAAGGAGGCTGCCGATATACGAGTGCAGATATTCGATGGTAATGGCGAATTGTTGAAGACAATTTCTTCGATGCGAAGTATCGCCGATGAGTCGTACAAGGGAACAAAGGGTATTGCTGGAATGAAGATCGATGACTTTGGCAATATCTACATGCTTGACAGCGATAGCGGGGCCGTGATGAAGTTTGATGCCGAGGGTAACTTGATGGACAAGTGGGGCGAGTTGGGTATGAAGGATAACCAATTCCTAGATCCTACAGGGATAGCTTTGGATCATAACGGATACTTGTATGTTGCAGATACAGGTAATGCGAGAGTGCAGAAGTTCAGTGGAAATGGCGAGCTTCTAGCCAAATGGGGATCTATGGGAGCTGTATCTGTTGGTGTTGCTACAGACGATAACGAGGAAATTAGCATCTTTGAAAGTTTCAGAAGGCCAGAAGGTATTACGATCGATCAGCATGATAATGTGTATGTGCTTGATAGAAGTGCTGGTACTATAAAGAAGTTCGATAAAGATGGAAACTTGCTAAAAGAGTTTGCTTCACTAAAGAGTCCGTTTGGCATTACGATAGACAAAACAGGAGTTGTTTACGTAACGCATGGCGCTGAACATAAGGTGTACAAGTATGTTAATGACCAACTTGTTACTACTTGGGGCGGTTTCGGAGCTGAAGAGGGAAAGTTCAAGTCTCCTTATGGCATTGCTACAGATTCCAGTAACAATGTGTATGTTGTTGATGGCGCCAATAACAGAATACAGAAGTTTGACAGTAATGGTAAGTTCCTGCTAAAGTGGGGAGAACGGGGATCTGGTGATGGACAGCTCATAGGGCCTCATGGCATTGCTGTTGCTAATAGCAAGGTGTATGTTGCTGATACTGGCAATGGTAGAATACAGGTATTCGATACCAATGGACAATTCCTTCTTACAGTAGGCTCGAAGGGAAGTGAAACAGGAAAACTTGATGGTCCAGAAGGCATAGCTGTCGATAGCGCTGGTTATATGTATGTCACGGAGTTGCAGAACAAACGTGTCCAGAAGTTTGATGACAATGGGAATCATATTGCAATGTGGGGTAGCGATGGTGTTTCCGACGGGAATTTTAAGGGTCCGTTTGGCATCGCAATAAATGGTAACAATGATGTATACGTTGCGGATCCTTTCAACAAGCGGATACAGAAGTTCGATGATAAGGGGAACTTCATGGAAAAATGGTCTTCGACTGTATTTGTCGAGAAGAAACTTGAAGATGCTAGACCGGAGATAAGAAACTATGTAGCATATGATACAGATGGCAATATGATTGGCATACTTGATGCTGATTTTGTGGATAAACATGGTGTAAAAGCTACGTTTGTTGAAGATGGTGTTGTGTGGAAGATACTGCATGTATTCAATGATACCGTATATGTATCAAAAGCATCATTACGCGGTGATCATATCAGATCATGGACGCCTGATGGAATAGCTACGGATTCTCACGGTAATGTGTACATAGTTGACAGGGATAACACTGTGGCAAAGAAGTTTAGTAGCAATGGGAACTTGATCGCCAAGTGGGGTAAGGAAGGTAGTGGCAATGGTGAATTTTCTGCACCGACTGCTATGGCTATAGATTCTAACAATAATGTGTATGTTGCAGATACTGGTAACAGTAGGGTGCAGAAGTTTGATAGCAATGGGAACTTCATGCTTGCATGGGGAATTGACGGAACGGGCGAGGGCGAATTCAATAACCCGTTAGGTCTTGCTGTTGATGATGATGATCATGTTTACGTGTTGGATAATGGAAACAATAGGGTGCAGAAGTTTGATAGCAATGGCAAGTTCTTGCGTGAATGGGGTTCGGCTGGCAATGGCATGGGCCAGTTCGGTAAGCTAAGCCCAGAGGGAATTTCAGTAGATAAAAATGGCAATGTGTATGTTGCTGACATACCTGGAAAGATTGAAAAAGCAACTCATTGGATAGCTGAGTTTGCAATTCCCTTGAAACTACAGGCTGGTGATACCTTTGGTATCTACCTTGCAGAAGGAACTTATCATGACAGCGTGCCAATTGCAGAAATTGCAAGCAATAATAGTTTTTCTGTGTACAATGTGTATAGAAAATCATGGCCAATGGGTTCATCTTCGGTGATGCCTGGAACGTGGGCATATGCCAAAGTGATTTCTACTAACAGTATCGAAATCGAGACCAAAACTAGCATAGACAACGTAAGAGTGTGTAACGATGTTGTTTGCGGTGATCTTGATGGCGAAGTACTAGCAGGAAATAGGGTTATGATAACATCTTCTACAGAAGCAGAGCGAACAGAAAAGTTTGTCGGCGATTCTGGTAAATTAACACTGCAATATTACAATGGCAAGTGGAATGACATACAGAGCAAGAGTGTATCTCTAGCAGACAGTACAAGCGCGAGCTTCACATGGATGCCTATGCAGAAAGGTGAGTATAAGATACGAACATTGTATTCTGGCATAATCAGCAATGAATCTGCTAGTGATGAAATAACATTCCGTGTCAGTGAATCTGAAGAGCATATGATCAACGCTGAATTGAAGTGGTTATCTGATGAAGTGAGGCAGGATAACCGCGCTGCATTCAAGATTGTGTTTACCGATGCCAATGATGAATCTATGCAGGGTATAAGTTATGACATGAAGATTGTTAAAGGTGCTTCTACAGTCCTTGACATACCGTTGCGATACTCCTCTGATGGCAATGAGATGTACAGGTACAAGTTCAAGGAAGATGGTAATTATGCTATAAAGGTAAATGTATTAGGAATGGGAACCGCAAAGAACATACTGCCAGTAACAGCAACGTTCTCTTTCGATGTTAACGTGCTACCTATAGAGTCGCCTATCATAGTTAATACTATACAGAAGAACGACAGCATGCGAATATCACTGAACAACCATATTACAAGCAATCTTGAAGTGAAGGCCATCATGCTTTCATTAGAAAGTATTGAGGAGGTCTCGTTCAGACTGCCAGAAGGATGGCTGGTCAATTTTAACAAGGAAAGCAATTCTATAATGTTTACTGCAGGTAGCAAGCCACTGATGGCTGGCGAATCGATTGATCTAATGGCTAAATCGAAATTATTTGTTGAAGAACAACATCAGCCATGCATAGACATTGCTGAAGATACAGTTTACGTTGCTCTCTGCAAATAACTAATATACACAAGTCATATTTTAACCACAAAATCATTATAGACCATCATTATCATCTAGCATATATGAAAGCGTTGGAATTTAATAAAATCCATAACATGGATTGCATTGAAGGCATGAAATTAATTCCAGATAATACGGTAGATCTTGTTATAACAGATCCTCCTTTTGCTATAGAGTTCAAGGCAAAAAGAGGTAACTATAATAGAACGGCATCAAGGGTTCTGGAGGGTTATAATGAAATTCCTAAGG
>CAYJTD010000126.1:0-5268 GCA_964372525.1 uncultured Nitrosopumilales archaeon
TACAATTATAGGTCTGGAAGCATGGCTTTCGCTTGCATTTGCAGCAATCATTCCAAGTATAATTAACGAGTATTTCACTACGAAGCACAAGCGACAGATCGAGCTCATGGAATCTGCACTTCCTAACTTTCTGAGAGATGTTACCGAATACAGGAAAATAGGTTTTCACGAGATCACGGCAATAATCAGAATCTCAAAGGAGAATACGTACAACAAGGCATTTGATCGGTTATTGCGAACCCTGTCATCATTACTAGAACAAGGCTACACACCTACACAAATAATGAAAACGGTAAAGATAAGGTCTTGGTTCGCTCGAGTTACCTTCTTCACGCTTGCTCAGATAGCCGAGTCTGGAGGAGGCAACCCAGCAGTTCTAGAATCAATAACAGGTTTTGTTAGTAGCGTAAGGATGACGTTAAGAGAAGCAAAATCATCAATATCTATCTACAGCATTCTTGGCTACGCTGCTCCTGTCATACTTGCCTTTACCGTAGTGGTGATAAATGAGATGCTCGGCACAATCACACCAGATCTGTTAACTGGCATTGGAAACGAATCATTTGCTCAATTGATAACTATAACTCCATTATTCAATGCCACAATCAAGGCCTTCATAGTTACAAGCAGTATAGGAACAGGCATAGTTATAGCAAAGGCGGTAGACAGGACGTTCAAGAGCACTGGAAGAATTGCCATAGTATGCGGCTTGGCAGTGGCATCGCTCATCATTACGGAGAATATATCAATACTGGGGCTGTGATGATTTTTGGCCTTAATAGCACTCTTACCCAAGATAAAGGTAGAATTGAAGGAAAGGCGTGGAGTAGCTGGACTTATCTCAGTAATAGCAATAGTTCTAGTCTTCGGTATAGCAGCAGCTGCATCCCTCCAGCTAAATTCGCAGCAAGCATCTTTATTCAGCAGTACATCTAGAACAATAGACGTACAGGGCAAGAAAGCAACCGAACAGCTTCAATTCAAAATTACCAGTTGTGTTATAAAAGATAGCAAGTACGAAATTACTGCCAGAGCAAACAGCACTTGGAGTGAAAGTTCAATATTGGATTCAGCAATATTCATTGATGATGCAGAAAAGAAGGTTACCAATTCAGTATACGTTCCAAGTAACTACAAAACAATTCCCTCGATGATTGTGAATGATGAAGTTAAGGTAAATGCAACCAGCACTATCACTGCAGCTGATAAGGTAATATTCGTTACAGAGTTAGGGAAGAAATTTGCGACATTATCTGGATTTCCATTAACTTGTTCGTGAGGCTACAATCATGAAGAAAATCTTTTTATCAATTTTATTATCTACATTAATCATATTCAGCTACAGCTCTACAGCATATGCACTTCCAGAAGATATTGAGAAAGTTGAATTTTGGGCTCCCCCTGTCATGCTCAAAGGACAAGAGTATGATGTAATAGTTGTGTTAATTGGTCAGAGTCAAGGAGAAACTAGATTTAATATTCTTAGCAATAACGAAAATATCGTTAGCGTGATTGATAAGGAATTAATCGTAGAACCATTTAAGAGTCATGGAATAGCGAAGGTCAAAGCAAAGTCAATTGGCAAAGTTGATCTTTTTGCAGTATCTGGAGAGAAACTGCTTACAACATCAATAGAGGTAGTGGAACCAGCCCTGATGCCAGCAAGGCTCGACATCATACTTCCATACAACAAAGTGTCAATAAAACAGATTCCCGCATACGTTTTTCTATTCGATGCTTTCAACAACCCACTCCGTGCGGCTGAAGATATCGAAGTAAATATCAGCGCGTTTGGCAACATAAAGACGCAAGTAACCAAAACCATGATAAAACAAGGCATGCATTATTCGGCATTTATCATCAATATTGAAGGGGACGGCGGTGTAACTGTTGCTGCTAACAATCTAAAATCTGATACAGAAATGATAGAGTTTGGAAATGTGTCTGATGATATAGAGCTCAAGGTAGAGATTGCGCCAGATGTGCTAGCTACCAGTTCTTCTGGCGAACTATATGTATGGTTGGAAAAGGATGACAGGCCCTTCGTCCCAGAGAAAGATATCAAAGTTGTACTTTCATCTGAAGACAGTAGGTATCTAGCATTTTCAAAAGCTGTACAATTCTCTGCACCATTGGATCGTGATATAGTATCCACTACAGAGATATTCATCAAACGAGGCACATCATTCGCTCACACAATGGTATGGACGACAAATTTCCTAACAAACCAAGGGCAAGACAGCAAGGAAATAACTGTAACAGCAGCAGGTGAGGGTGTAGACTCAGCCTCAGCAACAGTGCAAATACTAAAGCCAGTTACGAGAGAACCAAATGTAGCAAAGACATTTGCTTTACCAGATCCAGCTTTTGATAAATTAAACATCATAGTTGCCTTGTATTTTAGCGCAAGTTTAGAGGCTGAAGATGAGGAAAATCTTTGCCCTGAAGGCTTTACGTTCAATCCAAGGACAGGAGAATGCGAGGAGGGCGAGTTCGAGTTCACATGCCCTGAAGGCTTTACGTTCAATCCAAGGACAGGAGAATGCGAGGAGGGTGATGAAGAAAACAATCTAACAGATCTCCAGCCTGTTATTATTAGCGACAGTGTAATTGTACATGTATCAACCGACTCATTTCTTAAACCAGAATTTGATAGAGTGAGAATGGGCAAGGATGATCTTGACAAACGGGATCATTACGTAGTAATACCAGCTACAACATTAGGAAAAATAGGCGTAGCAACAATCACAGGCACGGCAGGAGGAACAAAAAGTGAACAAATAGAAATTAAAGTAGAACAGAGATACTCCTCAATACCTGAAATTGCAATAAAACCGTTACCAACTTTTGCTAATACGGAACAGGACATGTTCATAGTTTATGCACTGAAAGAAGGCACTGTAGTGGACTCTGAAATCAAGGATCTTGTTGTGAAGACTAAACCTACAGTACAGTTAGAGAATATCATTAATGTCAACTCGATAAAGGTTGCGAAGGGACGAGCTCTAGATCTTGTATCCTCAGGAGCAATAGAAGTTACTGCTATTGCACCAGGATTTATGGGGGGTGTTGCAACAGTATCGGTATTCAACCCCGAGCTGAGACATATAGTAGCTTACCATCCTACTACTGTTCATACCACTGAACCATTCCCAATAGTATTTTATGCTACAGATGAGAAAAAACATCCAATAGAGATCATCGAACCATCAGTATCATCCACTAAGGATTTTGTTCTAGTGTCACGGGGTATGTACATGCTGTCATCAGGTAGCGAACATAACTTCGTATTTTATGCAGAAGGCGTAAACCCTGGGACTTCCAATCTAAATGTATTTTCCCATGATATTACGCTAGATGTATCTGTTAATGATAAGGAATTTGACTTGGGTGATACCATAGTACTGACATATCAAGTTGTTCCAACTGGTGCAAAGGTTACACTAGATACGGATCTACCGTTTCAGAAAAATAACAATGGCTTTACCATAGAATCTACAATACCTGGAAGCCACACAATTGTCCTTACAGCCGAAAGAGATGGTTTCAATAAAACAAGCAAGGAGGTTCAAATAGAGATCAGAACTCTGGTAACTCCCGTAACTATAGAAGTTGGCAGTAATACAAATTCAGAATTTGATATGATTTTTAGCCCTAACGATCTACAATCCAATACTACTATATTGTTAGTCTTAGTTGGAATGCTTGTCATCATTGGAGGAGCTATCTTCTACATATTTAACAAAAAGAAACTTAAAAGATCTACGGATACTGTTTCCGAAGGAGATCTGACTTTTTTGTTCATAGGTGGTTCTGTTAGTTGTATTTCGATCTAACCATAGTAAAATTTCTAGTATTGCTTGGTTTTTTATCATTTGCATCAATACAGGATATTAGGAGCAGATACGTAAATGATATAATATGGATAATCGCGAGCATTGTTCTTGTTCCAATTCTATTTTTTGAAATACTCATTGGTAAGTTTGACTTGCTAGCGACTGTGCTTTCTGCCGCATTCGCTATAGCGATAGCCTACCCTCTTAACAGAATAGGATTTCTGGGAGGGGCCGATGTATTCGCACTTCTTCTACTAGCTATATACATACCTACACTAAATAGCAAGCAGTTACTAGCTTTACCTGTTATTGCAGTGGTAGCTAACGCGAGCATACTATCACTTACTGAAGTCTGTTTAAACTTTTCAAGAAATATTTCTATGTTACTTCATAGTAAAGATCTCTTTAGTGGATTTGAAGGAGAGTCTAGGTATAGAAAGATACTCGCAATGTTTCTAGGGTATAGGTCAAGGGAGGTAAAAGGAATATTCTTACCTATGGAAAGTGTAGAGAATGGAAGAAAACGTTTCAATTTTGGTGCAAGTAGAGCTTCATGGGATTTCGCAAAAGGTAAAGATATCTGGGTTACACCCGCACTTCCATTCATAGTGTATATCACAGCAGGTTACGTCTTTCTCTTCTTCATCGGAGACTTATTGTACTTCTTCAAATCGTTAGTGTAAATACCTTTTCCAAGACCACTTTACTGGTAGGCAATGTTCCAACAAACTGAGCATTGTTTGCGATGCTACTGGTGTAAAATCTTACATTCGTCTATTTTATCCTGCTTATTTCACCTGTGAAAATACCAATAACCCAGTATTGTTGCACGATTTGAAAACTACCTGTTCTCTCTCTGTCAGGAGGAATTAGTTCTACAGCTTCAGAGATTGACAGTGATAGTGGTCTTGCCAGACTGGCAGACACTGTTAGAATGGTCAAACCATCTTCACTAAACCCATTCATGTTGATCTTGTGTACAGGTACATGAACTGCTGATCCGTAGGCTAAAGTGTGAGTTACGTCACCAATTGTTACTTCTCCACTGATAATTTTTAGGGAAGCACCTGGAATTCCCCTAGTTTTAACACTGGTCACTTCCAACTCCAGATATGCAGACAAATTCTCAACCAGATCTGTAGTCGGCACATGAACCTTACTTGATAAATTAAGAGCATATACAGAACCTACTGGCGGAAATGCAGGATTGTATATTATTTTCCTGTTAGGATCATTTGCGAATACTTCTTTGAACATTGGAACTATCGGTCTGTCCATCGTAATTTGCTCTTTCAAATTATAGATGGGAGATGTACCAGTTACGATCGTTACTGATAGCACCAAACTCAATGCTAATGCCATGGTAGATTTTTTGGAAATTATCTTTGTTTCCATGCTAGCAGCATTTGATAATTACACTTACTCAGAGATC
>CAYJTD010000127.1:0-5257 GCA_964372525.1 uncultured Nitrosopumilales archaeon
CTGCTCATTATTTGACATGGATAGGAAGGCCTCAATCAACTCTTTTTCAACACCTATAACTTCGGCAACTATTGTCTGCATCTTTTTCACATCCAACGGAACTATTTCTGCAATTGTTCCTTGGGTATAGGATGTTATGTATTCATTTATTATTTTGAAGACGAATGCTGGTGCAAATTTCAATAAGAGTAGTATACCTTCCTTCAAAAGTTTCTGATCCGGATCGCTGGTAGATAATGTGTCAAGGTATTTTCCTAACATCTTTATTCCGTCGTCGCCCAACTCTTCCAGCGTTGATGATACCAACAACCCAGCTTCTGTAAGTTCGTAGTATGGTACGCCCTCCTGCTGTAACGCCCTTGGTCCTCTCCTTAATGGCAACCTTCCACCTTCCTTTACAACGGATAACGGAATTAGAACTTCATCCAGATCCCTGAATATACCAGAATAGATATTCTGCCACAGTATGCCATGCTTTTCAGCGATAGCATGTGCAATAGACGTTCTAGTCTTTAGCTCAGGGTTGGATTCCCTGGCAAGATGCGCCATAATGCCCCGTTGCCTCTTCGCTTCACCTGTCAACTTGTTCTTTCTTGTCTTGAAAGTATCAAATATAGCTAGATTCGGTTTTGACACACTACTTGTTTCCAATAGCCAATAGCCCCTATAGCCCATTTGGATAGTATTTATAATATTAAAATCTGTCGATCTTTTTACAAAATATTATAATTTTCTGCTTAATCATATATTATTACAGATTCCTCTCATTGAATAAAGATTAACTAGCATATAAGATGCAAATTTCCATGTTATTCTCATATAACAATAATTTCACTAAATAATAGAACAATGATTAAAGAGAGAACTTCTCTCATTCGCATATACATAACAGTTATTTAAACAAAATCATGTGTATAACACATGCTCGGAGACAGAAACCTGAAGGATATCATACTGAAGACAATGGATGATATCTACCATAACCTTGATTCACAAATAGATAAAACCAATAACCGAAGGATGCACGTAAAGGAAGTCGTAACCTGTCTTCGCAAGTCATACTATGATAGAAAGAACCCCCTTATTCCAACCAACAAGCACAAAGTTTCTACGATAATTAGCGATGGCATGCGCAAGTCAATCAAAGATGGTGCAACTGCAGAGTACAATATAGATTCTGAACTTTCACTTGTAGGCCGTGCAGATGTAATTGCTGACGATATAGTGATCAAGTTTGAAGCGGTGGATAAATTGCCGAAGACGCCCGATCCAAAAGGCGTTCTGGAGCTAAATGCAACTATGTGGGTATTTGACAAGATGGAAGGTATCATTGTTTACATGACTAATGACGGCAAATCTGTAGAATTTGCTTTTACGAAGGACAAGCAGATGTTTGAGGAAACTGTAAGGAGAGCCAGAGTCTTTGGCACACTTCTTAAAGACGAAAAGGTGCCGATACTGGAACCGTCTGAAGCATGTTTAACATGTACATATTATGAAAGATGCTACATACGACAGAAAAAGTATTCTAATTTAACGCTGGAAAGCTTACTTGGATTCAAGAAGCAAGCAGAATAACAACATTAACAATAATAATAATTATTTATTTATGTAGCAAAATCAAAATCCACTTCATTACCACCAGCTCTTACTGGGTCGGTAATGACGAATGTGCCAGTAACACGCCACTGAACATTATCATTCTGCAGATCATCCCATACTTGCGTAATCGGTTCAATCCTCTTCACTTCAACTTTGTCCTTCAGAGTCATGGAGAACTCGCTGTACATAGTGAAAGTCTTGCCTGTACTTGCTAAGAAACCCTCTGCCCTTTCGCCTATCTCCGAGCTAGCTATCCTTATTCCATTTGCATACAAACTGTATCGTATCGATTCGAGAATAACTGAGCCTCTGTTGGGGTTGAATGCATCGAATGCCACTTCGATCACGGTTTCCTCTTCATTTGCTGATACAACGCTTACGCTTTTCAAATTCAGTACCACATCCTTCGTTACAAATTGTTGATCCTGAGAAGGTGGCTGTAATAGACCGCTGGTAGTAATCACCAGAAATGCTATAACAACGCCTACACCACCGGCTATGGTGCCTAAAAAGCCCTTGCTAATCACATTTTAGCCTACATCTCATTTAATCATTTAAAGCTTTCATGCAACGATCATGAAAAAAGGCTTATACATACTGAGCAAGAAAAAAACTTGTGCAGTATCACGAAGCAGCACTTACTGGACAGCAAAGAGCAAGAAAGTCGCAGCATAGGCTCTTCGAGTATTCTGGTTTTGCTTTTCTTACAAAAACAGTCAAACAGTTAGAGAGTGGGTTTGAACCGGTTGGGGAAGAGGAACTGGCAGCAATTGAAGAGACTGAAGATGGTAACATGATTGTTATAATATGTGATGCAGATGGCTATGCAAAAGCACAGACAAAACCATTGCCAAATGAACAGGCGAGAAAAATTTTTGAAAAGATGCTTAACGATGGTTTCAAGGAATTCAAGGGAGGGACAAAGGCTGTCAAGTAGTAATCATAGTGCCTACATCAGCTCCTTCAACTACACGTCTTATAATACCAGGATCTGATTTTACCACTCTTGTATAAAGTCTAGACCTTTCTATAACTTTCAATGCCACTATGTCCATAAGATCGTATGCTCCAGCCATAGTACTTTCATGTGCAAGCATATTTCGCAATTCGCGTACCTTTATTTTTTTGAATAGTTTTGCGTTTTTGTGCTTGTTAGGATCTTTGTTATAGATACCGTCAACATCCGTAGCATTAATGAACATGTTGGCATTGATCTTTTCAGCTATCTGTGCAGATGTTGCATTGGTGCTCTGTCCTGGGTGTAGCCCACCTGCAACAACTATCCTGCCAGTTTCTATCGCAACAATTACATCATGCAAACTCTTTGGAATGTGTGAATAAGCTGCATTGCCCAACGCATACACCAATACCTGCGCATTCAACCTAGATACCTCAATGCCAAGTTCATCCAAACTGGCCTCATCGACTCCAAGTTCGCGTGCGAGATTGATGTAGTATCTAGCAATATGCCCACCTCCAGCCACAACAACCGGCTGCACTTTTCTGCTAATTGATTGTAGCATTTTTGCATACTTCATCAGTGATTTCTTGTTAGCGGTCTCACCGAACACACTTCCACTTAATTTGATTACAACACGTTTTTTCATTATTTATTGACACCTGTTACATACTGACTTTTTCATACCATGACTCCATACCTGTGCCTAAAACCTTTTTCACTGCCTTTTCAACTTTAGCTCTATTTTCACTGGTAGTGTAAACTCTTATCATATCCATAAAACCAGAAATTGAACTTATCAACGGAATTTCACTTATTTGCAGTGTGTAATGAATCTTCTTTCCATTGGCATCCTTGCCTATCAGCACTATTGCACTCAACTCTTCTTTTGTAGGTGTTAACGGCACAGAGGGTGCCTTCGAGGCATCAATGTAAATACGATTCGGGTCTACACCAGCATTGTTTGCGATCTCTTCAGTCATGCTCTTCAACAACCTTTTACTGAATACTTTTCTAATTATGCTATCGCTCTTATGCAAAATCTTTTCAAAGACGCATTTCAACAGTTTCCTGTCTCTATAATCTCTGGCCAGTTTTGCTGCAAGCTTCAACTGCTCATCTTTAGGTTGTAATGCAACCAACCTGGTCATCGTCGCATCATCTGTAAGCTCAAGGTAATTTTCCAACGATGCATCTGTTAGATGCAGCTCTTCATCTGCAAGCATCATAGAACGTAACATCATAACTTCTGCCGCTCGTACAGTTTTATGAAAGTAAACAGCTTTGAACATTTCATATCTAGCTATCATCATTGATTCAAACGAATATAATGCAGCTTTGTCGAGTGCAAGTTTATTGCCATGCACTTCAAAGGAGCTGATTATTCGTTCTGCATCGATCTTTCCGTATTCTGCACCTGTAAAGTACGAATCTCTTCGCAGGTAGTCCATTATATCCGCACTGAGTCCGCCGGCAATTATTTCGTTAAGAAACAATACCTTTGATTCTCCAAAAGATAACATGGTAATTGATTTTGCATCAAACCCATGCTTGCCAAGAATATCCTTGATTTCTGTTTGTTGTATTATCTTCCTTCCTATATCTTCATGTGTCACATTGCCATGTTCAGCCATTACTTCTTCGAATAAATGCGAGAATGGTCCATGACCAATATCATGCAACAACGCAGCTAGTCTTAGAATCTGAATTTTATCTTCATCCAAATATCCTTTGTTCAACAAAACATTTCCAGCAAGCCCAGCAACATGCATTGTACCCAGAGAGTGTTCGAATCTGGAATGTTGCGCAGAAGGATATGTTAAATGAGCACCAGAAAGCTGCCTTATCCTCCGTAAGCGCTGGAAAACATATGTATCGATGATATCACGCTCGACTTCTGATAAGTAGACATAACCATGAACGGGATCGCTTATTTCACTTACGGGAGTAAAGACCATACCAGATACATCAATGCTTATGGTCTTAATGTTTTTGTTTATATGTTAATTTTATCTTCAACAATTTGCATTATTTCTCTATGAACGTCTTCCTTGCTTCTGTCACCGTTAACCAAAACCCATCCATTTTTACCAGCAAGCTCTCTATATGATTTTGATACATGGTTCATTATGTCATCATTCATCTCGAAGATATCTCCCTTGCTGGCCATTCTCTGTATAGAAACTTCTGGGGCGACATCCAACACAATAACAATATCTTCTTTTGGCAGACCTTCATCAAGCGCCCTTAACCATTCTAATTTTAAACCACTTGCCAAACCATAAATCAAATTAGATTGATAATACCTGTTCAATATCACAACTTTATTTTGTCCCAACATTTTTTCGATCTCAGCCTTCTTCTCCCATCTGTTTGCAGACAGTAACATATGCCTGACCTGTATAGGGTACTCTCTCTCACCATGCAGAAACGCCCTGATCTCCTCCCCTATCTTTGTATCATAAACGGGAAACGCCAGTGTAGCTACACTCAGCCCCTTCTTCTCCAGATCTTCTTTAAGCAACTGCGTTTGTGTTGCTTTACCAGCTTTATCGCTTCCTTCTATTACGATCAGCATATTTATCTCTCCAAACCCTTCATAACACTCTCAGATTAATTCTACTATTCTTGACAGTTCTTCGGCATTAAGGTTGTAATTATTCTGGCTAATTGCAAGGTAAGCAGCATTCTTGTTTC
>CAYJTD010000128.1:0-1567 GCA_964372525.1 uncultured Nitrosopumilales archaeon
TCTATCGCATTGATAACAGACAGAACTGCCGCCATTTGAGTTCCACCAGCCAGCATAACATTGGCATTCTTGGACGCTCCTATCGCTATGCCTGCAACACTTGGTATCATCGGATCTCCCATATGCGATATGGCTTCAAACGGTTTGTTGGCAAAATCACCAAACGATATCGATGCTGCTTTCATACCTCGCTCTACTGTTGATAATTTTAGTTCATGAGGATTTTCTGGCATACTGCTACTTACTTTGAACTTGGCATCTATACCCATCGACAAAAGTACACCCAATGCTGTTGTGGTACCGGCAGGTATGCTTTCACCTATCACAATATGTTTCATGGTCTCGGCAAGTTTGCTGCCAAGCTTT
The DNA here is from genome assembly GCA_964372525.1 of uncultured Nitrosopumilales archaeon. Lineage (GTDB taxonomy): Archaea > Thermoproteota > Nitrososphaeria > Nitrososphaerales > UBA213 > CAYJTD01. The sequence continues at coordinate 367 of CAYJTD010000128.1, forward strand.
ACGCTATTATCAAAAGATTTCCTAACCAATTCTATATCTAAGGCATGACCATCAGCTATGTTTTCTCCGTGATCTACTTCTAGTGTAACGTATGGGACATCTGGTTTAACCTTGCTTCCTGCGTCAACCACTATTAATGGAATTTCTGCAGTTTTCAACGCAGCTCTTGTTATAAGTGCAGGAGTTGGCTTGCCATCAGGTGTTGCAGGAACAGTGTTGATGCATTTGCACTCTCCATGGTAAAGAAATTCCACATCAGCTGCAGGTGTGTATTGAAGCAATTCAGGATTGGCACCTGCCACGGTTATACCGGGTATCTCGCATGTTTTCGTATAGGATGTTACGCATACGAAGTAACAGTTTTTACCCCTTACCCTTTCTATGAAATTTTTCGCCTTCTCTTCGTTTCCTATTACGCTGATCTCGTGAAATTGCATCAACCGTCACTCTGCATTAAGAGCAGGAACTCTTCTTTTGTTCTTGGTGTTAGAATATGGTTTGTCTTCTTCTCATAGCCTATGGAGGAAACAGGTTTGCTGCCATAATCGTGGCCGGGATAAATTTCTAGCCTGTCGTCAAGTTTAACCAGTTTTCCGAACAGACTATCGTAAAGCTCAGAGGCACTCCCGCCTGGCAGATCAACCCTGCCACAGTTGCCAACAAATAAAGTATCGCCAGTAAAGAGTTTGTTCTCTACAAATAAACAGATGCTATCCTTCGAATGCCCCGGAGTATATAGCACATTTATGTTCAAGTTGCCAAGTTTGATAGTATCACCGTCATCTACCGTTATGTTCTTGTCAAGGTTGGAGTTCTTGTGCATAATTATCTCGGCGTCTGTTAGTGCAGCAAGCTGTTCATTGCCAAGTACGTGATCGAAATGTGTATGTGTGTTGATTATATATTGCAGTTTTAGATCCTGTTTCTTAAGTGCGTCTAAAACCTTCTCCAAATCCCACGATGGGTCTATTACTGCTGCAAGTTTACTCTTCTCGTCAGCAATAACATATGTGAAGTTGGCCATCGAACCTACTGGTATCTGCTTTACAATCATGTTATGCACCTACTGTTCCGCATCTGGTGGTATGCCAATAGGCTCTACTATTATTTTCCCACAGACACTCTTCTTTGATGTTAAACCTTTCTTCATTCTATGAAATGTTATGGTTGCATTTGCTTTTACGCATTTATCATGTATCTT
>CAYJTD010000128.1:1577-5239 GCA_964372525.1 uncultured Nitrosopumilales archaeon
CCCGTATCAGGGTCAAGTCCAGACGGCACATCTACGGCAACCTTGTATGCCTTGGACCCATTTATTGCATCTATAACATTAGAATGCGGTTCTCTTAACTTGCCCTTTATGCCAATACCAAAGATGCCATCAATTATTATGCTAGCATTGTTTATCATCTTGACAATTTCCTTGCTTACCTCTTTCGCTAATATTATTTCGATGCTGTTCATATGCTCCAGTATATTCCAGTTAATCCTTGCTTCTTCTGTATTCAGGTTTGATGGGCTGCCAAGCAGGATCACAGTAACCTTTGCACCATGATATGCAAGATGCCTAGCAGCAACAAGTGCATCGCCGCCGTTGTTACCTGTACCTGCGACAACAACTATTTTCTTTTTGTCCAGTTTTTTGAACTTGTTGAATATGTAATCTGCAATACCATCTCCCGCATTTTCCATCATGAATACTCTTAACATACCCATGTTGTGCGCCTTCTCCTCTATCTCTCTCATTCTATCAGCTGTGATTGCTTTCACGCACACCCTATCAATCATCAAGAATATGGGCTTTGCTGATATCTAGCAACGAATACAAATAGTGTATGATTTCATTGTTCAGCATTGAATTCTTGGTTAGTTAGTTTACTATTCATGCATTCGCTGTATGTAACACTAATTTCATGTACAATACTTGCAAGATCAAGGCTTTGTATGGAAAAGCCCCCGTGTGTTAGTATAGAGGGGGGAGGGGGTCCGAATTTCCTATTTGGTGTTGAGCAGTGGTGTTCAACACCTTTCATTACGATTTTATAATTATACAAAATGACTACAATAGGAAGGTTTTTTATTGTTGAATTGGCCTCTTCGACAATGAAGAAGATAAAACTCATAGCAATTATGGCAGGCAGCATACTTCTAGGATCTTTGATGCTGGCATCTATTCCGCTAGTTGTAGCAGAGTCAGATAATACCACATTTCAGGTTATAGATACAGGAATAGTAGATAAAAACACGGGAGCAAAAATCTTTGAAGTGAAGATAACTGACCCTGATGACGTATGGAAATATACCGTAAAACGTCAGTTCGTTCCATCTCAAACTATGATAGAAGATTGCTCTGAGTTCCATAAGAGCACCGTCTCATTCAATGCGGTTGTCCACCATTTTCCAATAAAAGTTAACGTTCTTGACTGTCAGGGTTCAGAAGTAATGTTGCATATTGAGTTACCTAGTACTTAACCGTGAAGAGTAAAAATGAATAAAAGATATCCAGTTATAATTTCCGCTATTATTATAATTGTTAGTTCAGCAATTGTAGGGTTAGTACTGATTAATGAACAAACCAGTAAAGAAAGACTTGAATTAGGTGAAACATACAATCCTACAATAAACCCTGAAGATTTTGTCACTGAAATTAACAACAAGTATTTCACTCTAGTACCAGGTACGTGTTTCGTTTATCAAAGTACGACAGAAGAGGGCATTGAAAGAATTGAGGATTGTGTAACAAACCAGTCTAGAGAAATTCTCGGTGTGTCTGCTGTTGTTGTTTGGGACAGAGTCTGGTTTAATGATGAGCTAATAGAAGAAACGTACGACTGGTATGCACAGGATAAGGATGGAAACGTCTGGTATTTAGGAGAAGACTCGAAGGAATATGAAAATAACATAGCTGTAAGCACTAAAGGTTCATGGGAAGCTGGAATTAACGGCGCAAAAGCTGGAATAATAATGCTTTCAGATCCACAGATAGGCCATTCTTATCGTCAGGAGTATTACAAGGGTGAAGCAGAAGATATGGGTGAAGTGGCTGGCTTGAACGAATCTGTTGAAGTTCCGTATGGTTCTTTTACAAATTGCTTGAAGACGAAGGACTGGACCCCACTCGAGCCAGATGTTGTTGCGTACAAATACTACTGTCCCGAGGTTGGAAACACAGCTCTAGAATTGGAAACCGATCCTGATGGTATGGTTAGCGTTGAACTTATAGAGATCAAAACAGAATAACATCGATCACAGCTGTTATCCTTTGGTATTTTACATAGCAACGGCTTTATCCTCCCATATACAAAATGCATGCAATGAACATGAACGAATTACAGCAATCAATAGATGCTATAACTGCAGATCTGAAAAACGTGCAAGAACGTAGAGAGAGTTTGATCAAAGGCACCAGAGATGTTATACTGCTCTGCTCCAAATCAATAGTAGCAATGCATAATGGAAAGTATGCAGACGCATCTCAGCAAGCAGGCAAAGCAAAAGAACTGTTGGATAAGTTGAGGCAGACTGCAAAGGAAGATCTTTACAGATATCTAATATCTGCAGAGACTGAACTTGTAGAAGCTAATGCATTACAGGCGATAATTTCTGGTTCAAACATTCCCGCAGTGCAAACATTGAATGTGAATGGCCACTCTTACATACTGGGCTTGCTTGACTGCGTCGGTGAACTAAAGAGGCTGGTTTATGATAGTATACGTAACGGCAAAAGTGATGATGCAAAAAATTTGTTCGAACTAATGGAGCAGATCTATGTAACGCTCTCACCGTTGGCCATCTATGACAATATAGTTCAGGGCGTAAGGAGAAAGTTAGACGTGGCAAGGATACTCATTGAAGACACTAGAGCTGCAATTACGGAAGATTCAAGAAGACTAGCTATGCTGGATGCTATTGACAAATTAGACAATAAACTGTCTAAAGGGATCTAAAGTGAAGACCAGATTTGGAATTAGAACGATCTTATATGAAAAAAGTTTTGAGCCAATAAAAGAATATGTAACCGCAGCTGAAAAACTGGGATATAGCAACATATGGGTTAACGATCATTTGCTTCCAATCACGGGTTCTGTAGAAAAACCGATGATGGAATCATGGACAGTACTTTCTGCAATTGCCAATACGACAAAAGAGATTAGATTGGGAACGCTAGTTCTCAACAACACATTCAGGTACCCACAGGTAGTTGCCAAGATGGCTTCTACACTTGACATTATAAGCAAGGGCAGGCTGGAGCTCGGCATAGGAGCTGGATGGTTCAAGCGAGAGCATGAGATGTTTGGTTTCCCATACAAAAAACATTCAGAACGTATAGCAATGTTAACAGAGGCTGTTGAACTGTTGAAAAAACTATGGACTGATACTAGAACAACTTACGATGGAAAGTATTATCATGTAACTGATGCTGTGTGCATGCCAAAGCCTTTGCAAAAGCCATACCCACCTCTGCTTATAGGTGGTTATTCTAGCAGTATACTTGATATTGCAGCCAAACATGCAGACAAGTCTAATTTTATATTGCTGTCAAGCAAGGAGTTCGCAACCAAAGCAAAGTTGTTGGCAGAGCGATGTAAGAGCATAGGTAGGGATTATTCCAAGATAACAAAAAGTTTCTTTGGCGAAGCAATGATTGTGAAATCAGAGAAGCAAGTGCAAGAAGAGATAAAGAAGAGGCTAAAAGAAAGGAGAATGCCAGCAAAACAAGGCATGCAGTATGCGCAGAAGTGTATAATTGGAACGCCTGAACAATGCGTCAATCGCATAAAGGAGTATGGAGATGCTGGTGCACAGGAATTCATGTTGGTCTTTCCACACCTTGATACAAAGCAGATAAAGTTGTTTTCTGTTTTATCCCGAAATCAGTTCGCCCCTTCCCCTTCCCCTTACTCTTCCTTCTTT
>CAYJTD010000129.1:0-5208 GCA_964372525.1 uncultured Nitrosopumilales archaeon
TGCCCAACGGTAACTTGCCGCGCATCACCTTGAATATTCTAGGAAAGTCGACGAAGATCGTCTGGCATGTTTCTGGTCTAAGATACGCTTCTTCAGCACTTGGACCGATAGATATCTTGAACATCATGTTAAACCTGCTGACCTTTCCCAACTCACCCTTGCATTTGGCACACTTCAAACCATGTTTAACGATCAATGCATCTATATCGGAATCACCCATACGTTCAGGAACGTTCTCCCTTATCTTGTCGGCCACAAACCTGTCTGCTCTGAAGATTGAATTACATCTGGTGCACTTTACAATTGGATCGTTAAAGCTGTTAAGGTGACCAGATGCTACGAAAACATTCTTGCTCATTATCTGTGAACCATCGATCTCTAGCATGTTATCCCTTCTTACCAATTCTCGCCGCCATAATTCTATGAACTTGTTTTTGAAGCCAACTCCTAAAGGACCATAGTCCCAGAAACCTGCCTGTGCATCAGGATAGATCTCGCAGCTTTGAAAGTAAAATCCCCTTTCAAGTGCCAGTTTCATAACATCATCGTAATTCATGTTACTGTGCCTGCATGCATGCATGCTGTCTTGGCTCTTAAATTTATTTGGTGGAAAAGGTATGCTAAACGCAATCTAACTTGTACTTATTACAACAATTGTAGCACTGCAATCAATATTTGTATAGTTTGGATCAAGTCTGGTAATGATTTTCATAAAAAATTGCAATAGTTAAATTTATTAATATAATGAACGGAGAATCACTCGCAGAAGATAATGGGAACTTTGGATTTTGAGGAGAGAAAGAAGTTCCTCGCGTTTGTCAAAAACGAGGCGCTTGATCTGCCTGATTATGAAGTTGTGGATGTCAAGGAGCCAAAACTATACAAGGATATATTCCCCTTCAAGGGTGCTCCTAAAGCTGTTTTTGATGGTGTGGTAATAAATACAAACATACCAAGCAAATTATGGATATCTGACACGACGTTCAGGGACGGCCAGCAGTCCAGGGAGCCTTACTCTGTTGAACAGATAACAAGTTTATTCAAATTGTTGCATGATCTGGGTGGAAAGAACGGAAAGGTGAATTATACGGAATTCTTTCCCTATACCAAGAAGGATAGGGAAGCGATAGAGAAGTGCAGGGACTTTGGCTACGAATTTCCGAGGATAACGGGATGGATAAGGGCTTCCAAAGCAGACCTGCAGTATATCAAGGACCTAAAGCTGGAAGAAACGGGCATACTCGCATCTATAAGTGATTATCACATATTCTACAAGTTCAAGGGGAAGAGCAGATCGCAGGTAGTGCAAAATTACTTGGATGTTACCGAAGAGGCGCTTAAGAGTGGTATAGCTGTTAGATTGCATATAGAAGATGTTACCAGAGCGGATATCTTTGGTACAGTAGTTCCACTTGTAAAGAAGGCAATGAAACTTGCGGAAAAATATAATTTGCCAGTAAAGATCAGATGTCCTGATACGCTAGGTGTTGGCTTGCCATTTGCAGAGGCTGCCTTGCCCAGAGGAATTCCCAAACTTTTCTGGTTGCTCAACAAAGCACTAGGTGTGCCATCTGAATGGCTTGAATTTCATGGCCAGAACGATTTCCACCTTGGAGTATCAAACGCTATGTCGGCATGGCTCTACGGTGCTTCATTGAACAACTGCACTTTATTGGGCATAGGTGAAAGAGCTGGTAACATTCCATTGGAAGCTATGATCTTCGTATATTCGATGATCAAAGGCTCGCTTGATGGTATCAATACAAGGATGCTGCGATATATCACGGAATACTATGAAAAGGAACTGAATTACAAACTGCCAGATTATTATCCGATAATTGGGAAGAACTTCAACGTAACAAGAGCTGGCATACATGCAGATGGGTTATTGAAGAACCTTGAGATGTATCTGCCTTTTGATACGGAAGAATTGCTTGACATACCTCCACGGGTTATGATATCAGAACATTCGGGGATTGCTGGTATGACATTCTGGATTAACTCTTTCTTCAGGCTAAAAGATGGTGAAAAGATAAGCAAGGACGATCCAACGCTCAAACAGATACAGGATGAGGTCATCAAACAGTATCATGAAGGAAGGGTCACTGCCATGCTTGACGAGGAAGTAGCAGCGTTGGTAAAACGATACATGCCAAATATCTGGGAGAAGTACAGTGGCAGAGTTACAGACAGCTCGATTCTAGGAAGCTAGCTCTCTTACCTTCTTCAAATTTTCTACATCGTCCCTTCTGCTATCTATTGGTGTTTCAAGTATTAGTATGCGCTTTTTTATTTCACTATTTGTCAATATAGCTTTGAACCCTTTATCGCCAATGTAGCCCATTCCAATGTGCTCATGCCGATCAAGATTACAATTGATATCGCCTTTAGAATCGTTAAGATGTACTACATGCAGTTCCTTCATTCCAATGTTTTTATCAAATGCAGCAACTGTATCATCAACTGTTTCCTTGCTTCTCAAATCATACCCTGCAGCAAATGCATGACATGTATCTAGGCAAACTCCAAACCTCTTCCTAGATTCCAGTTGATCGAGAATTTGTTTTAGTTCCTCAAACGTTGAACCTACACTATTTTTAGTTCCTGCCATGTTTTCAAGCAGTATAGTGACATCGTTCTTTACCTTTTCAGCAGCAGTATTGCAAGCATTGACAAGGTTCTTAATTCCAACCTCTACACCTGCACCAAGATGACTGCCAAGATGAATTACTAGGTATGGCACGCCAAGCACGCTACATCTTTTCACCTCATTTACCAACGTGTCCAGTGATTTCTTATACAGATCTTTATTTGAAGACGACAGATTTGGAAGGTAAGGCATGTGTGCACATACGGCATGTTGATCGATCTTGCTTGCAGCTAATTTCTTCCTGAAATTTTCAACGTCTTCTTTCACCAGATTCTTGACTGCCCATCCCCTGGGGTTTCTCGTAAAAATCTGAAATGCGGTACAATTCAACGCAGTAGCGTTGTCAACAGCCCTGTCAATCGACCCTACTATTGACACATGAAAGCCAACTTTCATACTGTAAGATGAAATATGGATAAATTTAACCGTAGCCAAGCAAACTTTTATTGCAGCTTATGTATTCTTACCATATTTGAGCAACATACAGTTTGGCAAGGGCGATCTGGCAAAGTATCCATTTCTAACAGAGGCAGGCAGATACCTCAAAGATCTGGACTATAGTCTGGATGAGTTTGAAGATCCAGCCAAGAAACAGATCATTGAACGTGCCTACGAGCGTATACTTACTGCAATTGATGGTAAAGTATTCAAGCAGTTGGATGACCTGGATACTGAAGTTGTTTCGTTCCTAATTGCATTGCTAATAGTTCGTGCTGTCGGTATCAGGAGCGTCAGCAGAAAGTATTCGCTTGGTGAAGCCAGAAGGACTGAGATGTTTCTAGAACGTGATCTGAAGAATGAAAGCGAAGAACATATGCGATCAATTCTAACCAGAATTTTCAAGGACCTCTTTTCCATGGATATAGTGCAGGAGAATGAGAAGTTCAAGGTCAAGGTTTCAGACTATCTCAAGCGTGCAGCATATTTTCATGACGACCATTGGAAGTTGGTAAACAAGATAGTTAACAAGGGTTATGTGTATCTGGATTCTGACGATGCTGTCAGGCTCATACGCGACGAGCTTAGCCTGTATATCTATGATAAAATAAACAAGATGGAACTCAGGCAGTTGCCTGAATCAATAAAGAGCAAGGTAGATGAGTTGAGAGGTAAAGTTGCAAAGCATACAGAATTCAGAAGGTATTTTGTAACCACTAAATTTCCTCCATGCATTCAGCATATCTTGCAGATGCTAACAAGGGGTGAAAATCCTCCACACTCAGCAAGGTTCCTGCTTGCAACGTATATGCTTTCGATAGGCAAGTCTGTAGATGAGGTTTGTGCGTTCTTTGAAACTGCGCCAGACTATAATGAACGCGTCACCAGATACCAAGTGGAGCATTTAGCTGGTATGCGGGGTAGTAGAACAAAGTACACATGTCCATCATGTGAGAAGGTTGCGAGCGATAATAATTGTTACAAAACAGAAGAATGCAATAGAATAATAAATCCGATACAGTTTGGTAGGAAAAGGGTTAGCAATGAAGGAGCAAAGCCTAGATCTGGTTAAACGGTCGTTCAAAGAGTTTTACTTCAAACATGCTGATCATGTTGAAACTCCATTACGTATAGCAGAGAGGGAATTTGGCTACATGCAGTTCAACAGTGGCATGATAAGGCATTTATCATTCAAAGATACCGGCGAGCTGCATGCGCATTTGATCAAACAAATTCCATCAGATGTTTATTCTTCATGCGCTTATTACGTCAACCCAACAGCTCCGATGCAGGAGAAGATATTGAAAGGCGCTGATCTGATATTTGACATAGATGCTGACGATCTTGAATTAACATGTGCAAAGGAGCATGAGGCGTGGGTATGTAACAATTGCAATAATGTGATGGGACAAAAGCAGAACTGCGACAAATGTAAGAGTGCAAAAGTTGAAAAAATATCATTGGCATGCGACAACTGCATTGATGCTGGTAAAGGGGAAGTGAAGAAACTGATAAAATTATTGCAGGAAGATCTGGACATACAGGAAAATGAAATAAAAATATATTTTTCAGGCAACCATGGTTTCCATCTGCATATATACAATAAAGAGTTCGAGCCTTTAGATTCGCCAAGCAGGGCAGATATAGCTGATTACGTGACAGGAAATAACATGATACCTGAATCATTTGGTGTAAGGAAAAGCTTGCAGTCACCAAAGGATGTTGTGCCAAAATTTCCTAACATAGATGAGTTTGGCTGGCGTGGAAGAATATCCCGTAAACTGATGAAGGACAATAATGCCAAACCAAAAGTGGTACAAAAGATACTAAAGAACGGGTATTTGCAGTTCAAGACAGAATTGAGCAGCATCGCAAGAGAGGTGGGTGCGCATATAGATCCTAAAGTGACTATGGACATTCATAGAGTGTTTAGACTGCAGGGAACGCTCAACAGCAAAAGTGGTCTAACAAAGGCTCCATGCAACGATATAGACAATTTCGATCCCTTTACTGATGCATGTGTTCTTGCCGATGATGAAGTTAATATTCACATACGATATTCGCCAAAGTTCAGGTTGAAAGAAAATTTCTTTGGTCCATTTAAGGATCAAGACGTGAAA
>CAYJTD010000130.1:0-5090 GCA_964372525.1 uncultured Nitrosopumilales archaeon
CAGATGCAAACAGCCCCTTTTCTACAATAATAGGAATTTTAACAGAGAAAGATATGTACGAAGCATTTATTCCGTTATCAAAGAAAATTGCAAGTATAAACATAAGAGACATACTTGGAATTAAGAACATCTCTTCTGCAAAACCATCATTAATTGGTAGGATCGTTCCAAGTTTATCGTACGAAAGTAATCTTGGCTACGCTGCAAGGATAATGAGTTATTACAGATTAAGGGCCCTTCCTATAGTTCAACGCAACGCAATCGTGGGACAGGTTACTGCAAAATCTATAGTTAAGGAGATCAATAAAGCAGGAATTGGTGGAGTTACCGCTTCAGATATAATGACACCGAATCCAGTTTTGTTAAGAGCCAAGGATAAGGCATCAAGTGCTAAGGGTATAATGATAAGGCATAGAATTGATCATCTTCCAGTCATGGAAAAAATTAAGCTTGCAGGGATCGTCACCTCAACTCATATGGTAAAGGCAGCAGTACCATCAGAAAGAGTAGGCAGAAGGTCTTTAGGTGTTAATAAACTGATTAGGTTTGATTTTCCTGTAATAGGCATCGCAGATCATAATGTTGTAACATCTAAACCCCAGGATACTTTGCAATCGGTAACAGGCTTGATTGCTGATATGAATTCGACCTATACCGTAGTAAAATTATGGGACGAGGTTCAGGGAATTATCACATATAGAGATATAGTTGCATTGCTAGAAGAGAAGATCGAGGAAGACATCCCGGCCTTCATTATTGGCTTGCCAGACGATCCATTCGATGCGGAGCTGGCAAAGTCAAAATTTATTGAACTCATCAAATTGTTGAGAAAAGTATCTCCAGACAGAGAGGAGGACCGGTGTAATATGAAAATAAGGGATACGCAGGGGGAACGAAGAAGCTATGAGGTTGATGTTAATATAATAACACCCTATAGGCGGCATACGTACACGAATATTGGATGGGATCTAGCCAAGATATTTGACCAGATTAGTGACGGTCTAAAGAAGAAGCTGGCCCATAGACCATTGAGAAAGAAAAGAAAATCACCAAGGTACAGCACAGATCAGTACATAAGTTAAGTTGAATATCGTAGAATCATTCATACCATACGAATAAGTAAATAAACAATCATCAACAGAGTTTTTGTAATTCTTGCTACATGTGATGTTTATTCACGAAATCCTGTTTGCATTCTTCTGAGCAGAAAACATATCCTTTGTAGAGTACTGGTTGCTGAATCTTCTTCTCACAGTTAAAACATCGTTTAACATGTGTTTCATTTGCCAGTTCGCCCATAATTCATCACATAGGTTACTTCGAATAATGATATATTGTTGGTAGACAATTTTCATGATTGATAATCAAGTATGGTACAAAATAACTATACTTTAGCAGAATGAAACTTTATATGATTTAGCAACGGACCTTGGCGCAGGCATTAGGGATAAGCAGGTGTTGGGGTAACTTGCATACCTGCGCCACATCGAACCCATACTCGCAATGTATGGGTGGTATATTGCCAATACGGGGGTTTCACCGTTGCTAAAGTTATATTATATAGAACATATTTAGCATCTATGTATTCAGTGCAAGAATGTGCACTGCATGAAAATACACAAAAAAGTGGGGGTTAGGCGAACTTTCCTTCCTTTGACAGATGTGCAATTTCTTGCTTTAATATTTCTACATGGTTTTCTTCATCTGTCTTAATTTTTCTAAAAATCTCCGCACATTTTGAATTTCCTTCATTCTCAGCATCCTTGATGTAGCCGTCTACAGCCCATAGGAACTGCAGTTTCTTGTCCAGTTGTTTCGTTAGATTATAGTTGCAATTGCTTAATAGTGTTTTTTGCATACACTTTCATATTAACTATAGACAGAAATTATTTATCTAGTATGTATTCATTGCAAGCAAGTGCACTTGCTACATAACTCGTAAGACAAGAAAGAAAAATAAGAGCTTGAACCTCTCGAAATAGGGTTTTTATTGTACTAGAATTTCCCATTTCTCAGTCTGGTTATGTTGTCTGCCATTGCTGTTTGCGAGCTCTACCTTAACCTCATTCTCTGGTAGTGATATTTGGATCGATTTGATCCTGCTCTGATACAGATGATACTTCTTGCCATCACCTGTGATAACAAAACCCTTCACCTTAATCAAACGGGCATTTTCCAACCAATGGAGTTTTCTGTATACGGAACTTATAGGGATCTTATTATCTCTAGTTACATCTATGGCTGATTTAGGTTCATCCATTATAGACAAAAGTATAGTTCTTGCGCATTCATCGCCTATAACCTTCAGTAGATCTCGCTCTTCCACTTTAGAACTAACTGTAATCTGTACCTGCTGATTCATTTCATAATCTAGTGGTTCTGTTTCAGCAAGAATGGTTGCGGGAGCTTTACCCACACTCTCTGATACTAAGGCCATGCTCCATATCATGGTAATAGATTATTTAGGAAGTATGTCCGCAAATTGCAGATCTATGAATAATTGCACTCTTTGCAAGACACTGCACTCATTGAACTTATCTAGCATTAACACTAATTAGTCACACGTTTAATAGATATGAAGGCTATTCGCAATTTGAAATCCAAGAAAAAAGAGAATGGAATTGTTAATGGAGAGGCTATAGTGTCAGAGTATTTTAAACTTGTAGCAAGGAAGGATATGGAAAATCTGCTAAACCTTTTTGCATCAGATGCTGTAGTTTATGAGCCATTCAGTAAATCTGAAGGGTTACGAGGAAGAGCTGCTATTGAACCTTTTCTTAATGTTGTGATGATGGCTAGTGAAGGCTTGAAGCGAAGTATAGTTATTGAAAACCAAAAAGGAAAGACAAATAAAGTCACCGCACTTGTCACATTCGAAAGAGGAGATAGATTAAAGGGTAAATTTACGTTTGGATTCGATTCTAATTCTACTCGTTCAGGCATGGAGGGGAAGATAAAGTCACTGCACATTCAATTTAACTGAAATTCTTTAGATAACATTTCAATCGCCAAGTATTACTTCAGCCTTTGTTGTGTTTGGCGTAATACTTGTTTCAATTCTAACTTTGGCCAGTTTCTCGAAAATAGTTTTCAACAGTTCTTCAGTAAACAAAGACCAGTTTTCGCCTAGCTCATGCTTTATCACGAATGTATGTTTTCTTTCCTCAATAATATGGTCAGCATTTATACCAGATACCTTCATGTAATCCTGCAGTACAGACAACACTGTCCAAAGGTTGTAATTCTTACGCATGAACAATACGGAATCTTTCATTATGTTGAATGCGATTTCAGCAGCTCGCTTGACAATTTCTTTTCTATAAGGGTCGATATCTTTTATTCCATTCTCCTCTGCAACACTTACTGCTTTTTCCATCAGCGATGATAGCATTACTTTTGGTACAGGCATTATGCCAAGTTTGCTTTCATACCGACCCCAATCTGAATATCTTTTCAGAACCTGGTTTACCAAAACATTAAGCGATACTTCCTTTCCATCCGCTTCCCGTTGTAATTCATCTACAACCGCAGAATCTACCCTAAAGGTAACACTACGCGTTTTCTTGGGTTGTTGCTTCGAATCTTCTACCAACATTCTTTCGTTAGAATCATCATTCATTACAGATATTCTGTTAGGCTTGAAGTTTGTTATAAGTATTGCTAGCGATTCTAGTTTAGAAACTGTTTACCAAATTTCTAGATAAGATATTATGATTATTCTTGTAACCATTTAACCACTTGATTGCATGCTTATGTTCAATAACTTTTAAGCGATGATACCGCCTTTGATCATTTCAATTTCATCATCTTTAGCAAAATTTTCTATATCCTGCAATGTGAAATATCCGTCAATGATCAGTATATACTCATCTCTTATCTCAGCAACTCTTCCAGTTCGTGCATAGATCCCCTTCTTCTTCTCCCTAGAATTTACACTTTCTGCATAGACAATTTCAAGGCGTATCTTAGGTTGTTCTTCATGGAATATGTACTCATGCATAAGCATATCCAGAACTAGTCGTGAATCCACCTTTGGCAATTCTGTTCGAATTGTCTGTACCAAAGATTGATGTGCCTTAATTATCTGGTCAGACTTTGAATCAATTTGTACCTGCCCTTCCATCATAGTATATTCTCGGTCTTCTCCCTTAAATCTATACAAGCTGATTACCAAAGTTGAAAACGAATTATACAATATAAATGGTCACAAAATGTTTAACCTCTTCATACCACCGATTTACAATTATTCGATGATGTTTAACAAACCCCGATAGATAATTTAGCGTTCAAAGACTTGCTAATACGTTCTCCTTATTTTCAATAATGATAAACGTGTGTCAGATTAAAATAACAAGTCCTGATTATATTGAAAAGAATGAAAAGAATAGATGCCATCATTCCATCAGAAAGACTTAGTCGAGTGAATGGTGTATTGAAAAAGGTTGGTATCAGCGGTTTAACCTGCTTTGATACCAAAGGTCGTGGTAAAACTCCAATCAAACCGGTACAAACATCCAGAGGAACTGCTACATATACTCCAGAATTCGCTACCAATTGTTCTATTCTTGTTGTTGTAAAAGATGGTGATGTTGATAAAACCGTGCAGGCAATTCTCAACTCGGCAGGAACAGGACTAGCTGGTGAAGGAAAAGTATTTGTCAGCACTGTAGATGAAGTTGTAGACATTGGAAGTAAGAGAAGGGGTGAATTAGCTCTTTAGTTTTAACTTAATTCGTGTCTTTTGTTAAGTTAATGTTTATCTTAGACAATAATCAACTGACCGAATAAGAGACCAATTAAATAGCCTACTACTGCCGCTAGTAAACCAATAAGAACCATTTCTAGGCCACTCTTCTTCCAGCTTCCAAACGTTAACCTGCCTTTCACTCCACCAGTGGCAAACAAGGCGACTGCAGATACTACTATCGACACAATCATTCCTTCAATCGGTGCTAGGAATATGAACGGTACTAGCGGTATCAGCGATCCTATAATGGCAGACACACCAACCGTTAATGCACTTTTGCCAGGTTTTTCATAATCTTCTGGGAACATATGCAGATCTACTGTCATCATGGTAGTTGCCCACA
>CAYJTD010000131.1:0-5059 GCA_964372525.1 uncultured Nitrosopumilales archaeon
ATCAGTTTGGGATTCTTCCTTCTATGGATTCATTCGATAGCAGACATACTTGGATGGAGTAGCACATCAGATCTGAGCTCTTTACTAATAATAGGCCTAGGATCTCAAGCGGTAGGATATTTCTTCCTAGCATTCTCTCATTCTATACAATCATTAACTTTCAAGCATATGGCGCCTGCTATCGCACTTGTATCACTCGCAATAGCGCCTCTTTTCGTAATACCAGGTAATTCAATCGAACATATTATAAGGTCAATATCTTTTATCCTATTAGTATATGGGGCGACTCAAACCATTGTCTCATATATGTGGAGTAAACGGAAGGGTACTCTGATCATAGCTTCTGGTTTAGGTATGCTTGCGTTAGGAGAGTTTATAGGATGGTATAATTTCATTTATCCTGGGTCAATGTTCTACTACATCTCAATTGTAATAAAAATTGCAGGGATATCTGCAATATTCGTTCCATTATACAGGTTTCCAATAGGGAGGGTAAAAGTTGGCACTAGTATATAGAACGCATTTTCAGATAATTGCTGATATTCTAAACACCGCTATGGATTACAATGATGGCGGAAGCGGTGTAAGCATAACTCTTCTCATACGAAAGGCAAACATTTCATATGGACGGATAACCAAGATCCTTAATAGACTTGTTAATGCAGGATTGCTACAAGAGATACCTGAAGACAAAGCATGCAAGTATAAAATAAGTGAGAGGGGCGTGGAGTTCCTACAGACATACACAAGGTTTCATGATTTCGTAGAATCATTCGGATTAAGGGCATAGAATATCCATAACGAAAGTTTGTTAAATTATAGTCTTAATATTCTTCCTCGGACTCTTCCTCAAAGTCTTCCTCAAAGTCTTCCTCGAGATCTTCGTCAAATTCCTCTTCTGATTCGGACATGCCTTAATCCAATTAAGCTATCTATTAATAAACTTTATTTCGTTCAGAACTATTATGTTACGGCTTGACTGTAGTGATTCCAGTATAGTAGTTGCAGCTTCAAAGGTAAGAGAGGGTTGCACTGTAGTCTATCCAACTGACACGGTTTATGGATTGGGATGCGACCCGTATAACGATTCTGCTATAGAGTCTATATTAAAAATAAAGGGTAGGGATATGGGTAAGCCTATGCCCTTGCTTTGTTCATCAGTCATGCATGCAAGTAAAATAGGCAAGATTAATGAATCTGCCAAAAAACTTGCGGAAAGATTCTGGCCGGGTGCCCTTACAATTATTGTAGAGTTGGTTGACAGAAGAATTTCCCTTGGGGTGACAGCAGGTACGAATAGCATAGGTATTAGGGTTCCCGATCATGCATGTGCAGTTAAGCTAATTGAAGCGTGTGGGGGGGTTCTTGTAGGTACAAGTGCAAACAGGTCTGGTTCTGGTTCTGCAAAAACTGCAAACGAAGCTATGGGGATCAAAGGTTTTGATGTACTGATAGATGCTGGTAAAACGCCTGGCATTGAATCCACGGTTTTGAAGGTTAGCGATACGGAAGTTACCATGGTTAGAGAAGGACGTATTAAACGGAAAGATATAGAAGAAGTGTTAGTGCGTCATGTTTAATCTGATAGTTACTACTTTCAGACATATGGAGAGTGAAGCCGGTTCAGAAATACACTCCTTACTAGTCGAAATGGGTGATCCACAACCAGAAATTAATCATACAACCGTATCTGGTTTACTCACTGCGAAAACAAGCTTAGAACCACATGAAGTTATACGGAATATCAGGAAGATTGTGCAGGATGAACCGTGGAACATACGCTACGTTCAGAGATTGATCCCAGTTGATATGGTTGTTAATGCAGATATTGATGATATAAAAGATGCTGTATCGAAACTTGCGTCACGAATAGGAGAGCGCGAAACTTTTAGAATAACTGTTGAAAAAAGGCATAGTAATATTGCATCTTCTGATATCATAAAAACTATTGCAAACATAATAGATCAAAAGGTGAGTTTGGAAGTGCAGGACTGGGTTGTATTGATTGAAATAATAGGCGAAGACGCAGCGGTCTCTGTCATAAGACCAGATGCTATATTCAGTGCTGTTAAGATAAAACGAGAATCATAACAAACTAGCATGTTCTACTAGAATGCTTGCAATTTTATTACTATCATTTACTAGCGCGTCTTGTTCAGTTTTGCCTATATCGTGAAATGTAGAAATAATCTTCAGTCTTCGTTTTGATGGTGATAAAATGTTATCGTTAATATCGTACTTTGTTGCTATGTATTTCATTAACATCTTTAAAGGATTCATCCGTCCCACTGCGATTACCAGTACGTTATTAATGCCATCTTTTAACCCAATATCTGTGAGTGCTTTGTCTATCTGATCTGTACAGGCAAGCCTGAGTAGAATATCGATCTCGATCCTTTTGGATTGCAGTATACCACGTTTTTTTGCTTCCATGGATTGCTGGAGAATGCCCAGAATGTGCTGAAAACAAGCTATAAAATCAGCATTTACTGCCTGTATTGCTACACTTTTACCCACAGAGCGTAACTCGTTCATGAATGCTGTAACATCGTGTATCTGTAGATTGCTTATACCAGCAAGCAAAACATGCGCATTTGCAACTTTTATTATATTCAAATATTATTCAACCGTACCGCCATGAACTACCGGTACTACGCTTACAACATCGCCATCATTGACCTGTGCTTCTAGACCACCGAGTAGAGATAATTCAACACCGTTAACCACTATCAGCATATTAGCAGTATTGAAAATATCAGAATTAGACGACATTGAGCGTATCATCTTAATTATTTCATTCACCTTTATGCTCTGTGCTTCAATAGCAACTTGATCTTTCCCAATAATTTTCCTTGCACCGCCTAGAAGTTTAACTGTGATCATAGCGCACGTTCACTCACTCATTCCTTCGCTAACTTCTGCAATTTCCTCAACTTTTTCAATTTCTTCTTCCTTCTCTTCCTTGCTGTCTATCTGACCTTGTATGTAAACAGTTATGTAACCAGCAACCTCATTTTTTAATCGCTTTGACCTAATTACTGCCACTTTGTTCAGAACCTCCTTATTCTTTTCGAAATCATTACTGAACGTATCTCCGTGTTTTTCTATCAAATGCATCGAAATGCGCTTGATCCTATTCATATTCTATCAGCTGCCTGTTCATGCCTATTTTATCCTTTTTATAATGCACGATTAAGATATCGCCTAGAGTTCTGTATCAGAATATCGCAGGCATTGCTATAATCTATACCCAGAGTTTTTGCCAACACAAACACCACGCTAGGAAGGAATGACGGCAGGGCAACCTTGTCTTCAAAGCATCTGGCATACCTAACCGGACCATCAGTCTCCACAAGAACGAGTTCTTTGGGAGTGTCTCTTAGCAGACTTCGCTTATCCTCAGAATAAACCAGAACTGGGCCGTATGAGACATAACAACCCATATCAGCTACCCTCTTTAGTTGTTTCTTGCTACCTGCAAACCAGTGAAGTAGATTACCCTTAAGCTTGTATGATTGCAACATATCTAAAACATCATCGACAGAGCCTCTAGAATGAATAGAGGTTGGCTTGTCGAATCGTTCTGCCAGTGCGAGCATATGCTCAAACACATTTTTCTGTCTGCTGTATCCATCCTCATTATCAGATACGTATTTTCTATCAAGTCCTATTTCGCCTATACCAGCGATCTTGTCTGCATTCTTGGATACAAAATCTGCAAAGCCATCTGTATTTTCATTAGCAGACCATGGATGTATGCCTACGAATGGTATCACGACATCACTGCACGAGGATGCTAGTTCCATGTTTTTAGTTGCTGTAAACATGTCCATTGAGACTGATATCGCTTTGATATCCAAAGATCGAAGCATGCCCATAGCAGGTTGCAGAAGATCCGCAAACTGTTCATCTGTGAGATGTATATGAGCGTCAACAAGTTTGGTCATATTTCAAAACCAACAAATTTTGCTTTTAAACTTTTTAACCACGTGGTCTTTTGCATTGTACATGTCAGAATCTGAATTTGGCTTGGCAACCATGTACAGGATAATAAAGAAATCTGGTGCCGATAGAGTTGGAGATGATGCTGCAAACGAGTTGAGGAAAGTGCTTGAAGAAATTGGTGTGTCCATATCGAAGCAAGCGGTTGAGCTCGCGTCGCATGCAGGCAGAAAGACCGTTAGAGCTCAGGACATAAAGCTTGCAGCAAAATCAGCTTTGAGAATCTCCTGATCGTAGATTTAAATTATTGCGAAGTAAAGTGAGCGGTATGGTGGGGTGGCAGAGCGGCTATGCGCTCGCCTGCAGAGCGAGTTTATATGGGTTCAAATCCCATCCCCACCTTACAGAAAAATAGGAATTGTCTATGTGCTGATATAATTTTTATATTTAGATACTATAATTCTCGGTATGGGTCTCACTAGGCAGCTTCGTGAAACACTGGAACAATTAATAGACGATACAATACAGCAGGCTAAGATGTTCCGTGTGTCAGCACAATCATTCAAGCCATTGATAAGTGAAGAGGTTGATTTTGCGCTAGGCATAGCGGTGGGGGAAGTACATGGGGGATTTTATAACTATTTTACAGTAATGAATAGAAGGCCTATGAATGATGAAGAGCTTGTTGAAATGTATCATGTTATAAGAGGACGTGCATCAGAGATACGTAACGCTATACTGGCGGTAGAATGAATATGGAACAGGAAAATGAATGCATGTGCAAGTGTCATCTAACAGGAGCTGCAAGTTGTCCCCTCTGCAGGCAATGTCATAATGGATCGCACGAATGTTGCTGTTCTTAATCATTCGATACCATACTTTTGCTTGAATTCTTTCACTTTAGAGGCAAGTTCATCCCAGTTCCAGAAACCAACAGTTTGACTAGCAAGTGCTACCTTCCATGCGTCTTTTCTAAACTCCCAAGCGTATAGCCTCAATTCCTTCTTGTTATTTGCTTCAACTACTACAAGTGCGACCCAGCGTTTGCTACTCTTGTATATTGTGTATCCATCTATTGCCTTCTGCTCGAAACCTTCGTAACTCCTTACAGGGAACT
>CAYJTD010000132.1:0-3466 GCA_964372525.1 uncultured Nitrosopumilales archaeon
TCGTTAGGTGTAAATGCGAGTGAAAAAAGCATATGCATTATTGATACAGGAGTAGATTATACACACTCCTCTCTCGGAGGTTGTACCACCACTCAGTTTTTAAATGGTAACTGCATTAAAGTTCCAAGTGGGTATGATTTTGGTGACAATGATTTAGATCCTTTACCTCAAATTGGTCACGGTACTCAAATAGCAGGGATAACATCATCAGATCATGAAACCATTAAAGGTGTCACTCCAGACTCAAAAATCATTGCTATAAAAGTTGTAGATGATGCACAACAAATAAACACCAATCAATTTTTTGCAAATGTAAAGAAAGGAATAGAATGGTGTGTTGCAAATGTTACTAAATACAATATATCGGCAATTAGTATTAGCTTGGGAGATCCTACTTTAGGAACTTCTTTACCAGAAGGGTGTACAGATACACATAATCTCCAAAATGTAATTAATGATGCAATAGCTAAAAATATTATGGTCGTTGCTGCTTCTGGTAATAGTGGAACAACAAATGGTATTGCTTATCCTGCTTGTTTATATAATGTAACTTCTGTAGGTTCAACATCTAATAGTGATAGAGTGAATAGTTATGTATCTAGAGGATCAAATCTCGATCTCCTAGCTCCTGGCGGTTATCTTACAACTACAAAGTTAGGGGGTGGATTTACATCTGGTTCGACAATACTCTGTACTTTGATTCCATTTCTCCCTTGTACTATAGGTACGTCATTTGCTGCACCCCATGTAGCAAGTTCTATTTTATTAATAAAGCAAGTAGACAGTGCACTTCCACTTAACACTATAGAAAGAAGATTAAAAGCAACTGGCAAAGAAGTATATGACTCGGGAAGCGGTTTAACTTTTTCGAGAATAGATTTGCTTTCATTTTTTGACGTTTTGTCATGGCCAACCTTCCACCATAACAATCAACGCACAGGATTTACTATATTGAAAGGAGACATGACTACAGCAACTCGTGTCAACCAGCTCAACCTCGTTTTAGATAGTAATGTTGCTCAAGATCATATTGCACGAGCTTCAGTTGCTGACTTAGATAATGATGGCAGGCAGGACGTGGTGATCGCGGCGTCGAAGTTGGGAAGCAGTGTGCATGATGGCATGATATTTGACTCTGAGCTAACATGGACTATACGCGGCTATCAAATGCGGAAGAAATGGAATCTAACTATAAATTATGAAATAGAAGCACCTCCGTCGCTTGGCAATATTGATAGTGATAAACAACGAGAGGTTGTCTTTGGTTTAGACAATGGAACGTTGATGGCACTGAATGTGAATCCTGGTGGTAGCTCTGCCTCATTCAAATGGTCATTCACAGTTCCACAGCGTTATAGTGCCGCAGCACAAGGTTATTTCCATGGCGACTTAGCGTTTACTGCGCTTGAAGACGTTGATAATGATGGGGATACTGAAATTCTCTTTGTTGAAGGAGAGGGGACATTGCCAGACTTTCCAGGAAATATCTATATTCTCAGAGACAACGGCAACAGCGCAACGTGGGAATCCAATTACACCCTTGGCGAGGGTGGCGGCCGTGGAGCACCATCTATTGCCAACATTGATAGCGATGACATGCCAGAAATTATTGTCCCGACATTTTATGGGGTGCGTGTCTTTGATTATGATGGATCAACATTAACGCCAAAGACTTGGAGTTTGTCCAATACTGACGGAAAAATCAATGGTGCTATTGCTGTGGCAGATGTCGACAAAGATAATCAATATGAATTAATTTATACAACGCATACGGATACCTGTCATGCTTCAAAAACGTGTTTCAATAGACTCTATATTCGTGATGCCTTGACAGGCGCTAATGAAGGAGGCAGTCCGATTCCTTTGTCTGCTGTTTCACGAGTAACACCAGCTATTGGTGACATTGATAATGATGAGAATGTAGAAATTGTAATCAACTTAGAAGAGGGGACTGGAAAGATCGCTTGCTACGAAATCAATGGTAATAATTGTACTGGCGGCTGGCCTTATAGTGCTCCAACTATTAATCAGAACACTCCTTCTCCTGATATCGTTGATGTTGACGGAAATGGGCAATACAACATTTTATTCACTCGTAGCAACTCAAAAAAAATTACGATTCTGAATGGTGATGGAACGTTGAAGTATGAATTTAACGTCGATGGAACGATTGGTAGCGCTCCAGCAATTGCAGATGTGGATGACGACGGTGTTGCCGAAATTGCTGTCAAACGTGCTGGTTCTCCCGTTACGATCTTTACAGCAATTACTGACATCAACCAACAACCACGATTTAATGTGACTGGTAACATCACCATGACTGGTGTTGCTGGACATGTTCTGGATATTAATATTCACGATAATCTCACCAGTGTTGATCCAGACAATGATAACCTCAATATTTTGTATGATCCTCCCTACAATACCTCTGGGCAATGGGAAACAACAGTCAATGATACTGGTGACTATGTCAATTATGCTGAAGTGAATGATGGTAATCTTTCGAGTGTTATAGAGATCACAACTAAAATCTTTGACAATATTACAGACTTACAAACAAGATTTACTGATGGAGAATCTGCAAAATCACTCAGTTTTTCAGGATCAGAAAATAAAACTTTTCAAATAACTTTGCCTAAGAATGCAACTATTATCTATTCACGCATTAAAGTAGGTGGTCGAACATAATGCACCATAAAACTTTCCTATGGATCTTTGCTTTTATTTTTGTAGCCTTCGCTGTAAAAAACGCTTCTGCATATTTAGATTGTACACCCCCTTCATGCCCAACTGGCTATGAATATAACGGTACAACTGTCTGTGAAGGATCAACTTGTATAAGTTATTGTAGGAGTTATGAATGTACTCAGGAATGGACACAGGTGCATTATAGTAAATATGGTTGGCCAACCCAACCAGGAAGTTGGCCTGCTGCAGCAGAGAAGGAAAAATCTGCAAGTTTTACTCCAACAGATACGACCAAATGTTACAAATTTGTTTACGACGGTCCAAATCCAACCACTGACTATATTAGGATGTTCATCAACATTTCTATACCCAACAATCCAGACTGCGATACAGAAGGAATTGGTGGCTTCTTTGAAGGCGGTGGTTATAGTGGATCAGCTAATTCGTGGTTTAATGGCATGAAAAACTTCGTTACAGAGGCATATGCTCAAGATGAAGTTAAATACTTATTAAAAATCTTAAGAGGCAGTGCGGAAGTTGGCGATGATAGTCTGTATAGACAAAATATGTCTTTCAATCAGACTGCAGAAGACTCTGACTCTATTTTCTGTGTCCCAACAAATTCAATTTCTTGTGATAGCCTCGGCGGAAAAGCGTGGTGTGATAACGATTGTTATAATGTTGCTACTGAAGCTTATACAACGCAAGGATATTTCCAAGATAAAGGCACACAAGATAAGACTCTCTATAATTACGTGACTTGTAATAGGGTAAGAGA
>CAYJTD010000132.1:3476-5046 GCA_964372525.1 uncultured Nitrosopumilales archaeon
AGATAACTGGATGAAGGATGTTGAATATTTTGTCTATTCTTCGCCTACAGTCCTTTCATCAAATTCAACATTTACTTCCTGTGACAGAACTAATGAACCACCCTCTGTTCAAGAAGTCACTGTTGTTCCAACCTCGCCCAATGCAGGACAAGATTTGGAATGTACTTTTAATTATACAGACCCAGAGGACTTTCAAGAACAAGGCTCAACGTTTGAATGGTGGAAAAACAGCGTTAATCAGAATATTGATGCTCGTATCTTAGATAGAGGAAATCTTACCGTCGGTGATGAGTGGTTCTGTAAAATCACGCCTAGCGATGGTTTGACATTCGGCAATCAGAGCATCGGCATTAATAATGTAACTATTCAGACAACCATCAAAGATCCTTCAATAGCTATAGAACAATCGATTATTTGGAGCAAAACTAGTTACTATGGTGATAGTGAAGAAATCTTTGACTTTAATAATGCTCTCCAGTCTACTTTAGAAGCCTGTACACCTGATGCAGCTGGCTTATGTAATATAACAATGACTTTTGCCTCAACAGCGACGGGAACGATGGATTTAAGCAACATGCAGATCTTTTATACGCAGCCACAGCCAAATATTAAATTACAAAACCTTACACAGCTCAACGCCACAGGAACAACAGCAACGATTGGCTTTGATATTTTGAATGAGCTAAGTTTTGATCGCATTGTCAATTGGACATTAGATTTTGGAGATGGTAATAATAGATCAAATGCTTTCGATATTATTATTAATACCTCAGAAACAGTCTTTGTCTTCAACAAATATACGTATGGTAGTGCTGGAACTTATCCGGTGACAGCAACAGCCTTTAACGATACCTACTCGAGTAGTCAATCAATAAACGTGACGGTGTAAGAACAATGAAACGAAACCAGATGATAGGATTGATTGGATTGTTTTTCTTAGCAGTACTATTGGTCCATGCAGAGAGTGATACTAGAAACCTTATTGCTCTCGATGAACACCTCAATGTGGCTCTTGAAAAGCAGTCTAATGATACCAATGCTTCTCTTGAGGAATCATCTCAGCAAGAGATACGTGATTTCATTGAACAAAAACAACCCGTTATCGATGTTAAAGAATTACCAAATAAGACAGATGCTATACTACAAGAGCAGCCTAAACCTCTCCCTGAACCACCTGTGAGTGAAGAGGAGCAAGAAGTGAATGAGAGTGGAGAAGAGATCATTGCGCCAGGAATAGAGGAAAATCTTACTCTCGAAGAATATCAAGAGGACATGTTGGCAACCTTACAACCATCCTTACCAGGACCAAAACCAAAAGATAATCCATTAGGACCAGAAGCTGCAACAGAAAAAGGAGAAATGTGGGAGCGAACCTGTGAAGGCAATCTTTGCACCCATATACTCTATCCATATCAAAAATACTATCAACAGAATGGGCAATGGCAACAGATTGATGAAAACTTCTATAGCACACCTTGTAACCCTGGTTATGACTTCTGTGTGACCGATAATCTGTACCAAATACACATGAAAAGTTACCCTGATACTACAAACCCTATGTTTATTACCA
>CAYJTD010000133.1:0-5023 GCA_964372525.1 uncultured Nitrosopumilales archaeon
CTTGTGATGAATGCCATATCTACTCTGGGCTCCCATTGTGCATTGCAGGTATTAAAAGGAGCCAAGGATGAAGGATTCAAAACGCTGCTAGTTTGTGAAAAGAGACGAGAAGGTTTGTATAGACGCTTCAAGTTCATCGATGAACTTATCCTCGTTGATAATTTTACACAGATTCTTGATCAAAATGTTTTAGATAAACTACAAAAAAATAACGCTATCCTTGTACCACATGGCACATTAATATCTAATATGAAGACCCAGCAGATAGAGAGCATAAAGATTCCTTTCTTCGGAAACAGATGGATACTGCAATGGGAAGCTGATAGAAAACTGAAGGAGCAGTTGATGATCGAATCCAAATTGGAAATACCGGCAAGCGTTAAAAGTCCAAACGATATCAATGGTTTGGTTATAGTAAAACTGCATGGTGCAGCTGGTGGCAAGGGATACTTTCTTGCATGGGATAAGAAGAGCTTCATGGACGGTGCTGATAAACTAAAAAAACAGGGTCTGATAAAAGATGAAAATGATCTATACATACAGGAATATGCGTTTGGAGTTCCTGTTTATCTGCAGTATTTCTATTCTCCATTAAGCAATGAAGTTGAATTCATGGGAATTGATCGAAGATATGAATCCGATATTGATGGACTGGGGAGAATTCCAAGCAAACACCAGCAAGCAGTCAACATAGACCCTTCATATACAGTGATAGGAAACATACCTATAGTTTTACGGGAATCATTGCTTGACGAAGTTTACAAGATGGGCGAAAGATTTGTCGAAGCTTCGAAGAGACTTGTTAAACCGGGTATGCTTGGCCCATTCTGCATTGAGGGTGTCTATGATAAGGATGGCAAGTTCACGTCGTTTGAATTCTCTGCAAGAATAGTTGCTGGCACAAATCTGTATATCGATGGCTCGCCTTATACATCATTAACATATGATGAACCGATGAGCACTGGTAGGAGACTTGCAAGGGAAGTTAAGAATGCTAATAATAATAATACGTTAGACAAAGTTGTTACCTAGTTTGTGGGAAAATATTCATTAACCATGTGTAAAGATATTATCACTAGATCTTTAGCCTTCGTCTGCAAATGTAGCATCTTTATCTTTCGTCTTCGTACTATTGTTAGGCTTTGTCTTGTTGGATTCTACACTCAAATGATTCTTGGCCTCCATAACTGTTTGTCCCTCTTTGACCGCAATTGCAAGTGTATCCTTCTGACCATCTTTCGATTCTCCAAACCATATAGTACGATGCGGGAATGGTATCTCTATTCCAGCGTTATCTAGCAATTCTTTTAGATCCTGCATTATCTTGGTTCGTATCGTAAACCATTCTTGAGACGGAACCCATACCCAAACATTGATATTCACACTGGAATCAGCGAGCTCCCACACCATAATATTTGGAGCTGGTTCCGCTAAAATCAGAGGATTTTTTGCAGCCATGTTATTAATCAATTGTATCGCCATAGCAGCATCTTCCTTGTACGCTATACCAACCGTAACCTCTGCACGTCTTGCTGTATGACCGAAAAAGTTCCTTATCTGTGCAGTAAAGATCTTTTCATTTGGTATCCTAATCATGACTCCATCGAATCTTCTTAACCTAGTAGAAAAGAGAGTAGTCTCCTTGATGATGCCAGCTACGCCCATATCAACAATTTCAACGGGATCTCCAATCTTTGCCGGTTTGTCAAGCTGTAAGAAGAAACCGGAGAATAGGTTTGATACTACCGATTGTGTGGCAAAGCCGATAACGATACCAATAATGCCACCTGCAAGCAATACACCAGTAAAATCAACGCCGAGATTGCCTACAGCAGAGAACGCGGCGATGCCAATTATACCCCAGTAAACTATTCTTCTAATCATAATCTCTTGCTGATCTGGAATATACTTACCCAACCAGCGATCTATTACAGTTCTGAAAATTCTAGCTACTATTACACCAATGCCAATTATTACTGCAGTAATTACAAGTTTGAGTAATTCTATTTCTGTTCCCAGAATATCTATTGTCGCAGGAATTAGTTCAACCATGCTAGAATCCCCACTCCATTACATGCTTGCCATTAAATTCCTGCTTCAAGTTGGTCCTTTCACCTACCCATTCCACATTTGCTACATCTATTTCAAGATTGGTTTGCAATAATTGTTGCTTCACAACAGCTTCAATATCACTGTAGTATGCCTCATTCTTTCGATAGTAAAAATCGGCGCCTTCTATCGGGAACACTATGCGATTTATTGTATTAATCTTACCAGTGTAATTATGGAAATGTGCACGTACTACGGCTTCACTATAGGGAGTAACGTTGGGTATTTCGGAATTTATCCTAGTTTCATAATACCTGCATATGATCCCAAGCTCAGGGATACCATACAATGCATATTTGGGTTGGCCTACAGAAAATGCATCGATGATTTGAACATCATTTTCGCTTGAGCGCACCACCCCTATCTCTATAGGCATAGTAAGATACGCATCGACGTGAGCTTTTGGATCAAGTACTAGCGGTGTTATTAGCTTTAACATAACATGACTTCCATATTTGGCAGGAGTGTTAAGTGGCGCAACAGGAAATATGCCAAGTGCTAGTGACCTGTCAGAGGCAATGATCTTTTCCGTTACCAATTTTCCATTTGCAAAACGCTGGTATCCATACTTGTTATGATCTACCTTGAACATGACGAGGTTGTTAGGACCGAAATGCTTTTCCATTTTTTGTTCTACAGTATACTCCCCATACTGATCAAGTTCTTCCATTTCTTTCTCCGTTACATTATCACTTGGCATTAAACAAATATTGCATGGTTTTATTGCTTATAATTGTTCTCGTATTTCACAATCTTCATTAACTGATTAGCAAAAATTTACACATTAGTATTCTTTCGGTCTGTAAATTTCAAGTAAAACTCCGGCAGTTTTGTTGCTATCATCGGTACCATGGATCCTCAACGGTTTTGCTATGTTTATTCCCTGCTCAAACTCATCCAATGCAGCTTCCAGATATGGCAGAATAGCTTCAGACATGTAGCAGTAACTGGGATCCTGTGTAGTATCACACATGCGTTTTATATTCCTGTAATTTGAGCGGGTAGTATTGATCATTGATTTTATCCTAGTAGGTGTTAAAAGTGCAAGTATCTTCTTTGAACCAAACTTGGATACTGCTGCCTGCAAAGACGCAGAAACAAATTTCTTTTCAGACGGTATATAGACAAAACCTTCTTGCGATGCTTGTTCTACCAATTCTTCGGCATTCATATATTTTATAATATCGAGAACCTGCTTTAATAGTTGATCAAGTTCGCTGTTATTTAAACTGCGGTTAAATTGCTATATACTACGCCTGCATAATATTCATCATGCCATCGGCGTATGTGTTGATAAATTGTGACCTCGGTTCGGAGGAGGCTATACTTAAAGAAATAAAGGGATTGGAAGGTGTCAAAGAAGTCAAGGGAACATACGGCGTCTATGATGTCATTGCGAAGGTAGAATCTGATAACATGGACGCGTTAAAGGATACTATAACGTGGAAGATCAGAAGAATGCCAAAGGTGCGCTCTACAGTCACGCTAATTGTTATAGAAGGACAAGGGTAATAGCAAAAGGTACTGAGTGGAAAGAAACTCTCTTCTTTTTGTTTTATGGTGATATTACTGCTCTACCTATTATCTTTCCCTCTTTCAACTGACTCAACGCATTATTAGCTTCATCAAGATTAAACTTCTTAGACACTATCGATTTTACTACATTTTTCTTGGCAAGTGCAACCAGTTCTACCAAATCAGCGTATTTGCCAGTGTACGATCCTATTATCTTAAACGCCCGTAATGGCATCAGTGCCAGATTAAGCTCCACAGAGCCACCGAATAGTCCTACGAGAACGAGTCTGCCACGCTTCCTCAGCAAGTTAATATCAGTAGCCACTGTTTTTGATGCATTTACGAAATCAATAATCACATCGGCACCAAGGTCATTGGTAAGTTCCTTTATCCCTTTCACAGGATCTGATGTCTTGGAATTAATAACATAATCAGCACCAAGTTTCTTTGCTTGCTCCAGTCTTTTATCATCTAGGTCAAGCACAGTTACAGTTGTGTTAGTCAATGCTTTTGCAAGCTGTACACCCATCAATCCAAGTCCTCCTGCACCTACAATTACGAGTGATTCTGCAGGTTTGGCATTAGCATTCTTTACAGCGCTGTATGCAGTAAGGCCAGAACATGCTAATGATGCAACGCCAGCAGGGTCCAGACCTTCAATGTTAACAAGATACCTGTAGTGGGGCACAAGTACGTATTCTGCATAACCCCCGTCCTGATACACCCCAAGAGATCTTGGTTTATCACAAAGATTTTCTTCTCCAACTCTGCATGCAGGACATATACCATCACCTATCCATGGGTAAACCAGAACCTTATCGCCAACATTGAAACCTTCAGCATCTTCACCTAAACTCTCAACTGTACCTGCAACTTCATGACCAGGTGTCAATGGAAACTTTACACCCCGATCTTCGACTTTCATGAATATACCTTCTGGGCCGGCGTAACCGCCCTCCCATAGATGCAGGTCACTATGACATACGCCAGTTGACTGCACTTTTACAAGAACCTGTGCGCTTCTAGGTTTT
The DNA here is from genome assembly GCA_964372525.1 of uncultured Nitrosopumilales archaeon. Taxonomy (GTDB): domain Archaea; phylum Thermoproteota; class Nitrososphaeria; order Nitrososphaerales; family UBA213; genus CAYJTD01. The sequence goes on from CAYJTD010000133.1 coordinate 4,656, forward strand.
GGAGTATCAAGGTCCTTAATAACAAGTGGCTCTTTTGGCTTCAGTATCCTAGCAGCTTTCATACACTGCTATAAGATTTTGCGATTTATTATATCTTGTCAGCAAGAGTTTTTTATTTACTATAACAAATTCGTTTTATGAAGCCTGTAACTGCAGTTCTTATTGTGATCAGTGTCGTTGGAATGATTGGTCTTCCACTGGGAGATCCAAAATTCTTGCTAGTAGCAATAGGTCTTGAGGCAAGTTTCATTGCCTTAACAGTACTTTCAGTAAAGAGGGTAAAGTATGCTATAATACCAAATATTGCTATAGCCTGTGTAATAATTGTGGGTAACACTTTATCACCCACACATACTGACATAATGCTG
>CAYJTD010000134.1:0-5011 GCA_964372525.1 uncultured Nitrosopumilales archaeon
AAGTTCATATTCTTAATAATACATCATCAATCAACTCTTACATCACCACACTCCTAGCCTTCATGCTGTACTATTATTATTATTATTACACAAACTCCTAGTTAAGCTATGCAAGTCAAAATAGGTTTAAGGAAAAATTTGAAAAACGTCAAAAATCAAGTGTGTTATGGAAAGTGTGCAAGCTCGAATGGCTCCAATCCTAACTTGCACAGTTGTCAATTAAAGAACCCTTGTCAATTACTATAGACATGATTTTAAAGTGTGCAGAGCATGCGTGGAAGTATTTAATGTTGCACACTTTGCACTTCTAAGAGTTCAAGTTCAAAAGGCTAAATGGGTACGACTAGTTTTATTTTGTGCTAATAATAGAACAAACTTGTCGCTTACAATCTACATATGTTATCTTTACCTTTGACGTTGATCACACTTTTCCAGTGTAACCTCTAAACTAATTTTTTGTAGAGCAAATAAGATTGCCTTCTCTGACCGTTAAAACATCATCTACAAGCTCCTCTAGCGCATGTTGCACCTTGCCGTCAAGTGTGTCATGAGAGACTATGAACAGAACGTCAACATTACATCTATTGGAAAGTTCTGATATCATTGTGACAAGAACGTATGTAGATTCGAGACCAACAAGTGTAGTAAAGTGAGACAGATTATCGAAGACTAGTTTACCATTTCTCATATTCTGAATTGTCCATCTTAACATTTCACTAATTACTTCCTCGGAAAGCCTTATTACAAGAACATCATCAACCTTTCTTACTGGCATCTCTTCAGACAATGAATAACACACGATCTTACATTTTTCATTGAATTCTCTAGAACGAAGAATTTTACTGCCTTCGTGTGTAAGAAGCAGATTAGTGTCCGGGTCACTATTATGCAGAAAATCATTGATCCAACGTGTGTAATCACTTCCTGGTTCAACTCTAAGAATGGTGCGATTTGATGTGTGTGTTAGATTTTCCTTTGTACTTTTTTTATCTAATGATACGAAAAATGTTTCGAGTAGAGTAGGACCCCTCCATAGGTATACTATTCCAGCAAGAATACCAATCTGTAGCAAATGACCAAAAGATATAATGTTAATGGAAGCGTATGGTAGTACTGCGTCAAACAAGAAAGCAGTGAGAGCTATAGAAGCACATAACACTCCAGCTAATTTTTCGCCTATTTTATGTTCCCTCGCGGTCTGAAACAACAAGCTGGAGCTAGACCTAAGAACATGGACAACGAACAATGCGATGCCAAAGTAGAGGGTCAACATATACCAAAGTGTTGGGATAGGAAAATAGGATGGGCTTCCTAGAATATCCATTGTCAATTCCATTGTGAAGGGGGTAGCCAACCATGTTAACCCAATGACTATTGCACCGTAAGCCGTATAGATGAATTTGTGAAGGCCTGTCTTACTAACAGCAGTCATTCGTTCTATATTTGCAAATGACTTTACTGCAAAGAATCCACTTATGATCGCAGAAGTTATTGCGAGTTTAGCCAAAAGTTCTGCTTCAGAATAATCAATACTAAGAGGCATCAATGATTTGAAAAGTACCATTACAGCAAAGGATAGGAAAGCGATACTAGCAAACCAACCAGTCTTTGTAAGGCTATAGAACCTTCTTTTGTATATGTTATGGGCTAGATACAGTGATAGGGATAGCAGTACAAGCGCTACAACTGCAGTGAGAGGCTCCAATTCACAAATATTATGATGACTTAATTTAAAGCCATTATGCAATAATGTTACGTAGGTTTGATCATAAACATTGTTGTTAGACTAGGATATGACGCTGTTCCAGTATGTGGATGCTAGGTAAAATGTCTGATATGATAGCCATAGACGGATATCTCATGATATAAGGCATAGAGATGCCAAATATGACTAAATTATGGTAGTTGGTCGTTCCTACTATACTATTCAAGTTCACAATACTATGATATATTATCAAAAAATCTTCTCCCTACCCATTACATATCAGTTTACCGAGACATTCGTGTGCCAATAGATACAGGCTTACTAATACAGGGCCTTGCGATAGCCTTTGGCCTTAGTGGTATGGCGTTATCTCTGTTGTATTTGCTGTACCCTGCTAAGAAAATGAAGTTGAATATTCTTTCTAACGCGGAGAATATTGAAAAGGTGATGGAAGGACTTGATTCAGTAACTACACAAATAGAAAACACTGCTAAGAACATGGCAAAAATGAATAAGAACGCTGAACAAATGTTATTGCAAAAGATCGATACTGTATCTGCGAATATGAACAGCGCCATTAAAGGTGTAGAAAAAACACAAACAACAAGAACGAAGACGTTGATGGCGGTAACTAAAAGGGAAATAAATAAGTTAAATTCCAGAATAGATAAAATGCGAAATAGGTTTGATCACTTAAGTGCATCATCGATTGACACACAACATACTATGAAAAAGAACGATAAGAATACTGCCAAACTTGCTACAAAAATTGATGTTATACAACAAAAGTTATCAAAACTCCATAAATCAGAGAGGGAGGTAAGGACAAGAGTAACAAAATTAAGTAAGATAACATTGTTGAATAGAAATGGTAGAAGCAACAAATCATCCAAGTATAGAAGAAAAGGTACCAAAGGTAATGGAAGGTATAAACAACTTGCAAAGAAAAGCAGAAGAGTATTGATAAAACAAAAGGTTGTTTAAAAAATGAATAACTAATACCACAATTCTATACCAAGTTACTGAGTATTGTAGTGCATGAAAATATGACTGTGCCTGCTGCCTGATTTTTGTACGAATGGTATTCTAGGGTTATTACATATTATTACAAAATAAAACAATAGAGCTATGAATTGTGAATTTGTTTGCATTAAATATGATTAGTAAGTGAGTTACATTAATATTAAAATATGCTTAAAATAATTCAGTAATATGAGCTTTCGTGGGACTAGTAACGGCAGTTCCAATGATATTGATTGGATCGAAACCTTGTTAACTATACCTATGCATGGCGACATACATAAAGTAATAACAAGTATCTTAGCACCATACCTCATAAACGTGAAAGGTTTGGTGGTACCAAAAGCAGAAGAGATCATAGAGGAGTGGGTAGAAAGATGTGAAAGGTATGAAGAAATAAAGGGTAACATCAATGCTTTTGTTAGACGTGAGTGTCTTAATGCGTATAGACTTGCTAAGAAACCGAAGGGTCTCGATTACCTCAAGGATATACATAACAATCTCTACCGTGAAATAATGAGTCGAACAAACTCTTACGAGATTGAGATAGAATAAGCCTCTTACGTGTAGAATGTTGTAACCATAATAATAGATGCCGTAGTTACAGCATGGTTTATAATTGCCCATAAAGTATGATGGTAGGAAGCAAGAGTTGAACAAAAGTATATTGAATACTGGACGCAGAAGTGGCATAGAAATCATTGCAGAGATATTAGTGGAAGCTAGGAGTGGAGTAAGCAAGACAAAACTCGTTTACAGAACCAATCTCAACTTCTTAGTAATTCGTAAACATCTAGATTTCTTATTGGAAAAGGGCCTTATTGAGATAGTTAAAGATCCCTCTGAACGTTATGTTACCACTGCAAAAGGATGCCAGTTTCTGGAAGAATTTGAGAAGATGAAAGGAATACTGGAACTTGGTGAAATCGAACCACGGCAAATACATTCTGTAATGTAAATTAATCACTAACCGTAGTATGAAGAGATAATAAATTCATAATTTGATGATTTTATGTTCCTTAGACTTCGTCGTCAAGTGTTCGTATGTTTATTGAAACTATACACCTAGGATCTACAGGCGCGACGAAGCAGATTCTGTCTACTACCAAGAATTGTGGTGCTTCTATGTTATCGAAGTATATCTTAAATGGTGTCCTTATCAGGCTAACGTAGTCTTTGTCATAAACTAGACAAATGTTCTTCATTACCTCTGTAGAGTATATGTCCATGTTCGAGACCTTTCCTGCGTAATTGTACCTACCATTGCGCATTAATTCTTCAAACCTACCAAGGTCCACATTCTCTTCCAAAAGCAATTGATACCTCTGCCATGGTTCCATTATTGCCGTATCTGGTGTAAAACCATAGTCACTAATTCTTTTCTCAGCGATAAGTATATCAGAACTTCTTACCACTCCCCTTTCCATCGATGGAAGTTTTATACTTGCGCGGTCCGAAAGAGTCTTTGTTATTAAATACGCTTCTCTTTGTGCAATGTTTCTGCCCATGATTTCAAGTGCAATATCCATGAGCGTTCCATCGGGATCGTTCAGTTCTGGTGACTTGGCCCATTCGTCAATCTGATATGAAATTCCAATATTGTAGGCTTTAACCTCTTGACCAGTGAGTACATATGGTTCGATCTCAGTACCCAGATCTATATCTGCAAATGATATTGGTTTTCCAGATCCAAGCGGAAGAAGACCAGTAGGCCTACCAATGTCACGTGTCAAGCCTACAAACTTGCCATCTGCCCTGTTCAATCTATAGGCATCTTGAAGTTTCTTGGAAAATTCTGCTAGCCAGTCTTCGTAATTTTTCATATGATTGTGTGATCTTTCAGATCCTATAAAAGCTTGATCATTAAGCCAAGGAATTTTTGTGATATAGTTAGTAGAGTTCGGATTTTCCATGCTTAATGTAATTGAAAACTTCCTGATAGGTATCAGAAAGACTGTACTCTAGAGTAACTAGCTTCTAGTTTGCATTATAAGTTAATAATCGTAAAAAAAAGACCAACAATAGTTATAATAAGGTGTAAACTACTTTTCTATTCTATGATTAGACTCAAATTTATGAGCATTAGGCCGATACCAAATCTCATTGTATACAATCATCCAATCACACCAGAAATAAAACATGATGAGGAGATACGTAGAGTTCCAGTACCAGGTATTGGTGTTGTCTTCAGAGCAGCGCCTCCATTACTAGAGAAAGTAGAAGAGAAGGTTGAAAGAAGAGTTGTCAAGATAGGGGAAACGAAAGCAGAAGTAGCGGAAGAGAAGA
>CAYJTD010000135.1:0-5004 GCA_964372525.1 uncultured Nitrosopumilales archaeon
AAAAAGTTCCTTACATTAAATCCCAAATGTAGAGCGGTTGTTGGCACTATAGCTGGCGGAGGCAAAAATGAAAAACCATTCCTTAAGGCTGGCAACAAGTTCTATGCATTGAAAGCTAAGGGGAAGACGTACCCCAAAGTTAGGGGAATTGCGATGGCAGCTGTTTACCATCCATATGGAGGCGGAAGGCATCAGCATCCTGGTAAGCAGACTTCTGTTGGCAGAACAGCCCCACCTGGAAGAAAAGTTGGTAACATAGCTCCTAGAAAGACTGGTAGAACCAGGATCAGAAAGATCTAAAAAATTTTCGTCAAACTCGTGCAAAACGAAATGTTTTTAAACGTATGATTTTCAAATATGCCTGCAAAACGATGGAAGAAATTGTACGAACGTTACAGGTAACGCAAGCGCCTAACCTAAACAGATTCATCGGTGTTAAAGATCTTGCTAAAATAGTAAAACAGTTTGGAACACCATTATATGTTATCGATGAACATACACTGCATAAGAAAGTCAAAGAACTAGTAGATGCATATAAGAAATTCAAGGGATCTGTAAGAGTAGCATATTCTATAAAGGCAAATTTCAATCCGGCAGTTCTTAAAGCATTTATGAATGACAACATAATGTTCGACGCAACTTCTACTGGAGAATTATATTTTTGTAACATGTGCAAAGGTACTCCAGATAATATAATTTACACAAGTGTTACCGAAGAGCTTGATGAGTATGAATACGCATTGAAGAATGGTGTCAGAAGAATAGTTGTAAGTTCCTATAACGGTTTGGTTAATTTGATAGAAGCAGCCAAGGCATTAAATGTAAAACCATTAACTATGGTAAGAATAAATCCTGAAGTAGGTGTAAAGGCAGAAGTAAGAGCATCATACAGACATGGCAAGTTTGGCGTTCCTTTCAACGGAAATAAGGTTGATAGCGCGGCACATCTTGTAAAAGAGATACTTTCGAATGATATACTAACATTTGAAGGATTCCATTTCCATCTTGGTTCACAGATCACAGACTACACATGCTTCGCAAACGCGCTGGAGAAACTGGAGTCATTCATGACGAAGATGAAGAAAGAGCATCCTAATTTCAAGGTAAATACAATAGATATTGGAGGAGGCACGCCTGTATTCTATGGCGAAAATGTACCAACACCAAACGATATAGCTTCATCTATGATCAGCAAGTTAAATCAGTTGCACGATACACATGGTAACTTCTCGCTGATAATTGAGAGTGGTAGGTATCTAACGGCGGAGGCATGTATACTGGTAAGCAAGATCGTCAACACGAAAGAGTATGGAAGCGATAAATTCGTTATAGTTGATGCTGGTTACCATGTATTGCTTGATTCAGCATTGCTGAAGCAGGAGTATCCTCAAGAAATTGTATTTACTGATGGAAAGAAAAATGATAACAACAATAGTAACAATGGAAGTAACAATAACAGGGTGCATCTGGCAGGAAGACTTTGTGATACATACGATGTCTTTCCGATCTCCAAGGCATCACAGCTAAGTAACGCTGAAATAAACAAATATGTCTTATTTTATAATGTAGGCGCATACTCGATAGTCTTCAACATGCCATTCCACTGCCAGACAAAACCTCCAGTTGTAATGAAGGGTAATGGCCAATACGTAATGGTGAGAAAAGCTACAACGATCGAACATTTGTTTGCTGAAGAAGGCGGCAATCTATAGCATATCAACTTATATAAATTCTAATTTTATTCTGTAGGCACGGCAAAAAAAATTAGAGCTCACGTGTTTATCAAAGGCAAAGTACAAGGTGTATACTTTAGACAGAACATGCGTATAGTTTCCAAACGGCATAAAGTGAATGGATGGGTAAGAAACCTGAAGGACGGAAGAGTGGAAGCAATTCTCGAAGGCGATGAAATGAATGTCAGCGAAGTTATAGAGTGGTGCCATGCAGGTCCACCTGAAGCAAAGGTAGAGGACGTTAAGCTTGAATACGAGCCGTATACGGGAGAATTTGATAACTTCACCGTGCATTATTAGATTTTAGCATACGCTTTCTGAATCATATCCTTTATGGCTGGTAATTGTTCCTTCGAACTTATAATCATCTTATTTGGAGTATCTCTAGGTTCCATCTTCACGCTTATTGTTAACGCATTGTCCATCGGTTCTATGTCAAGGAACATCCGAAAAATTAACGATTTGGCATAAACTACCCTATGTGGTCTAACTTCCTCTACAACATTCGAACCTAGTGATAAGACGAAACTCCTGATTTCTTGAAAGATCCCTCGCATAGATTCGTCTAGTTTTGATGTATGTTCGTCAATCGAAATTTTTGGTTTTTCAGAGTATATTCCAAATTTGCTCATACGTACGGTATGGTTGGAATTACTGCTATTTTTATGTTGTAAAAGTTAAGTGTAAGTTTATGATTTAAAGCGGTAGTAGCTCCATCAGTTCCACCGCAGGCAATACGCCCAATCTCTGGCCTCGCAAGATCCACCACGTAGACGTGACAGCGTGACTACTCTACCTTAGGGTTGCTCCCTCCCGGACCTCACCCCTTTCGGCAGCTCGACAATCAGCACCATCCCTTCAGATAGGCTGTTACCTGTAACCACCCGTCACGGCGTGGATTCATATCAGCAAAGCCAGCAGGTACATATCACCTACGGATTTACCCAACGGTTACTGGTCCCCGCATGAAGCCGGTTTCGAGTATAGGGTACGGCTAACACCCTGACCCTACCTGCTACCGCAGAATTAGTGCACGGTTCAATTATATTTGCATTTTTGACTCATTGTTTCAAAGTTATTATCATGTTGCATACTGAGCATACAGGATTAGTTGAATCCCTGCCGCATAGAATACATTTGTTATGCTTCTTACCAGAGTTATCGGAAGATTCCCTGATCCTTTTCGCTATTTTTATGATGGTATTATAGGCATTATATTTTATGCCTGCGTGATTATTTTCTAATTTATTGAGAAACTCTCTGATATCGGTTCTGATTCCCTCATTCATGTGCGGACATTCTTCAGATTGAAATGGTATTTCATTTATGAATGCGTAAAACGCAACTTCATGCTCATAAATTTCAGTAAGAGGTTTGATCTTTCGCAAACCATTTGCATATTCAATTGGCTCTGGGTATGTCCATCCTATTCTTTCAACATCACCCGCAAGTACATTGATCAGAAACGTTTGCAGCGAGTCGTCGAGATTATGAGCTGTCGCAACAACGTTAGCTTGAAAACTTTCTGCCGCAATATCAATAGCCCTCCTTCTGAATGTACCACAGATGGAACAGGAACTCATCTTTCTTCCCTTCCTTAACTGTAAACTTTCTTCAAGGTCTACGTTGTATAATTCCTTATATGACAACACCTTATGCTCTACATTCATTTGTGACGCAAATTTCTTCACGATATCGAGTGATTCATCTCTATATCCTTCTATTCCTTCATCGATAGTTATCGCGCAAATGTTCGAACCATGCTTCTTGCATATGGGAATCATAACATGTAGTAGCGACAGACTATCTTTTCCCCCAGAAACAGCCACAGCAACCTTATCTCCATATTTTAACATGGAATATTTTGATATGGTCTTAGCTACCTTTTCTCGCAAAGACTTGGAAAAACACTTACTGCACAGACTCTCTCCGGAATACTCCCTGTAATACGCACTTTTTCTATCGCAACGATCACATACAAGCTTCATACTAAATCGTTATGAATCCTGATTTTATTACAGTTGCTGCTATATTGCTACCTAAAAGTCCAAATGCGAGAACGTTGATCCCTATTCTAGTCGCAAGCAGAGATCGTTTGGAAACCCTCTTCTCCAGCGCTGAACTTACATATTTTTCGCCGTCAAGCGGGAACATTGGGAGCATGTTGAAGATGCCTATAAAGAAGGAAAGCATCCATACCCACAACAAAAATGTAAAAGCAGGTGCGGGCCATGGTATGTAGTAAGGAACTTTGGGAGGAAGGTAGGGAAACGCACCCCTTATTATTCCAAGAAGTCCCTTGCTGGGGTCATCGGGTGAGCTACCTACAGGTACACTAAGGCTTATCATCTGTCCATCCCTTATCACCATAACATTCGCATGTTCTCCAGGCGTTAGGCTGATATTGGCAACATCCGCCGCTGTCCGTATCGGTATCCCATTGATACTGGTAATAATGTCATTAGCCTGAATACCAGCAACTTCTGCACCACTATCCTCCATTATTTGCAGTACTGGAACACCTATTGGATCGTTGTAAAACACACTCCTAATGTCAGGACTTACAAGATCTATTATATTCCCAAACATGGGGTTAAACATCAGTAGTCCAGCTATCACGAATGAAAAGAGCACGTTTGACGTAGAACCAGCAGCTATAACACGCACCTTTGATATCTTCTTCGCCTTTCCAAACTCCTCCTCATCTGGTTCAACGAAACCAGCAATTATGGCTATTATTATAGCAAATCCTCCTGATTTTACCTTGATCTTTTCCAACCTAGCAACTATCCCATGTGCTACTTCATGCATAACTAGCACAATGGGAGCCGCAAGAAGGAAGTATATCAGACTGGTAGCACTCCTAACGGTAACTCCTGGTATGAGTAAAGTCACTTCTGAGAACTGTTCCGTAGCCACGAAGAAGTTGTTTAAGTTATTGATTAGGAACCAGAGCGCGAATGCCATCATAATTGCGCCGCCGATTACTCCAACATCGGCAAATATTCTTACAACTGTTCTGTTGGATAGCATTTTGTCAAGCGTACCAGAAACGTTATGGTTCTTATATGTGAGCATAAAAGGCTTTAGTTCAAATCCACGTTTTTCAAGCCTTAGGGCTTTAGCTCCAGCAAGTATAAGGACCCAAGCCAGCAACAACATGAATATGCTGGAGTTTTCTTCAAAGAATTCGAAAGCCATTTAGTTAACCTTTTATCATTCTTAGGTAAATTTATCGGTTGCTATGCAGGATGGTATTATAGTCTTTTCT
>CAYJTD010000136.1:0-1922 GCA_964372525.1 uncultured Nitrosopumilales archaeon
CTGTCGCAGACGGTGGCTTCTACCCGATAGTATTACAACTGCTCAGAGTAGGTTAAGGAAAGGCACAAAGAAAGACAGACAGGAAGAAACCAACCCCTTTTTTATTTTTAACTTACTGATTAGCTTTAAGCATAGTGAATATATGAAATAATACAATGCCATACATTTGCTGAGAACTTGAGATGAGAAAAGTATAAATGCGCAGTATTACTTTGTTATACTTGAAGGTTAGAATGGAGTTCGAGAGAAAAGTCGGACCCAAAGGCCAAGTAGTAATACCAAAGGAGATAAGAAGAATCACAGGGATAACTCCAAACTCGAAAGTACTCATAAGCGTTGAAGACAAGTCCATCATCATTAAGACAGAGAGCAAGGAGCCTGTATGGCAGTTCATGAGGAAATTTGCAAAAGAACATGGTAAGCAGTTGAGTATCAAAGAAATAAAGAAAATAAAAGAAGATGAATACGAGGAAGAGTGGAGGAAGGCAAGGAGTGCACTTTCTGGATAGCAATGTCTTTGTGTTTTCATTTCTAGATAAAGGCAAGATAGGAGATCAGGCTGGCAAAGTTGTCAAGCATGTGGAAGAGGGCGTAAGTTCTTTTACCTCAATTTTAGTGATAGACGAAGTTATATGGATACTTAGAAAGGCGCTAAAGGATTATGAGCAAGCTTTAGAATTGTGCAAGCAATTGCTGAGGATTAACAATCTACAGATCTTGCCCATTACAGTAGAAGAACTAACCATAGCGTTTGACTTGATGGAGAGGTATGGATTAAAGCCGCATGACGCTTTGCATGTGGCATGTATGATAGCAAACAATATTCCTATCATGATAACAGAAGATCCTGACTTCAGAGGCGTGAATGGGATCGAAGTCTTAACCATCTCTCAGTTTTTAGCTAAGGCTCATCCCAAATAAGATGTGGGAACTCAGTCACAGATAATGGTTTCTACCCAATAGTAGTTGAACTATTGAGAGTAGGATAAGTACAGGAACCAACCCCTCTTTCTTTTTTATTTTTTTAATACTAATTAGCGTTAAGCATAGGTTCTAGAAAATCGATCGTGCCTTTCTGATAGATTTCCATAACATAAACCAGATTGGACACACATAAGGTCAACTACCAATAGCTAACACACGTAGCAGTTTCTGTTGCCTGTTTGCATAGAGCGAGTATCAGCAGTAGTCAGCTATCTTTCCTTTTTGCTAAGGAATTACATCGATTCCTTTGACTCTTCTGAAATCCTTATCAAAGGATGCTATTGTATGCAAGCCACACCTATGCATTACAGCTAGATGCAGGGCATCGGAGGTGAGCAGTCCGTTCTCTTGCATGTACTTTATGGATTCAGTCCAATCTTCGTAGATTACCTCCACCACCCTCAGCCCTCCGCTTCGCAAGCTATCTACGTAAGTCTGCAGATCCAAGATCACCTTACAGCATCTCGCCCTTAAGGAACCCTTCATCTGTAAAGCTCGTTTAATACGGAAAAATTTGTCAGTATTCAAAATCTCGCTGGCTTTCGCTATGAACAATTTGAAAGACACTTCCTCCAAAACAGCTGCAGTGCAATAAGCCTTGTTCTCTCCAGACTCTATCATTGCGAGAATATTCTCAGCCTTGTCAGCTCCCTCTGCATTCAAAACAAGTCGTACCAGCGTTGATGCATCTAGAAAGAAATCCAAGTAAGTCTAACTCCTCGACTTGGAATAAAGTTCTTCTAGCTTTTCTAGATCTATTTTAGACTTTACGAGTCCTCTCATCTTGGACGTATGCTCGCCTTTTGTTATTTGGGTATCAAATTCTCTTACAGCCTTCCTTATGATTTCTGACCTTGTGCAACCAAGCCTTTTTGATAGTTGATTTATTTTCTTTAGTAACTGGTCATCAATCCTGACAAGCAGGGTTTTCGACATGT
>CAYJTD010000136.1:2022-4992 GCA_964372525.1 uncultured Nitrosopumilales archaeon
CTGGAAGTTACGTTATGGAGGCTCACATGTAACAGCTATTCCTGATCAAGGTAGGTACACCATCGAATGTGATACTAGACTTTGAGAGTGCTGCAAGTAAAGTCACAGTCCATGGAATAACTGGACACAACGAATGGCTAGCATCAATACCAACAGGTACATCAAAGCAACTCACTATGGAAGTCTCCGTCACTGATGGTGGTTTCTATCCAATAGTAGTCGAGCTGCTCAGAGTAGGATAAGGAAAGACAGACAGACAGACAGGAACCAACCCCCTTTCTTTTTTATTTTTAACGATAATTAGCTTAGAGCATGTATATCTAGAAATCTAGTTCATGCTTCGCAAGCAGATTTCTGAGTCTCTGAAATAATCCTCGCTTCCTGCTTTCTTCAAATATGTACTGTATATCCAGGTTGTTACCTGTTCTAACGAATATCGAAACTATATCAGTCGCATCTCTCCATGTATATTCGTCTCCCATCCACTCGAGTTTCTTAAGTATGAGATTCTCTGGTGTGGAAACTCTAATTCGCCTGTCTGCTACCTCTATTGTTGTGGCTTCCTCTCCAATAGACTCTCTCACAACCAAGTCAATTCTGAGATTACTTTCCTTATGCTGAAGGGTGTTGTGACCCCTAGCCAGTTCTGAAAAGATAAAGCCGTTGTCTTTCAGCTTGGCACTCAGTGCTTTCATACTCTTTTCCTCAACTATAACATCTATGTCTCCTGTTGTCCTCGGCTCGCCATAAAACTGCATCAGTATTGCACCAGTTAACATGTATGTGGTGTTTGATTCTTCAAGCGATCTCAGAAGGTCTTTCAGTATCTTCTCCAACTACCGTTGCCTCCGTTGCTAAGCTGTTTATTCGGATCAGCTCAAAGAATCCCTCTAGAAGTTGGGCATTGCTCCTTCCAAGAAGGAAGGCAGCAGTAACCATATGCTTCTCTATCGTTCTTTCCCATCTTTCACCTCTCCTAGGTCTGAATCTTTTCTGCATTAGCTCGTCATGGTATATTTTAATAGTTCTTTCTATATCTCTTAATTTCATCATCAGCTTATTTGCCATCTCTAGTTCGCTCTTGCTCAGCACAATATCATTATCTGGCCAGTTTCTAATAACTCTATTGTGTTTGTAGCTATGAAACTCTAGAATCACTTTTGCCAAGTCTCTAACAGACGCTGGCTTCTACCCAATAGTAGTTGAACTGCTCAGAGTAGGATAAGTACAGGAACCAACCCTCTTTTTATTTTTAATTACGAGCTAGTGTTAAACATGTTCGTTACAGGATAATGAATAGGTAAAATAATGACAATCACCTATATTCAAGGTATCCTGATAGAGCGTTTTATCATAATTATTATCGAGTTATCTACATCCATAAGCTCAAGAGATGGTAAACTAGCTCTGTTGGAGAAAGACCCGGCTTGGAGGATGCTTAAAAAATCTGATAATTGAGGTGCAAAGGATGCAGTGCGGTAAGTTGACAGGACCCAATTAATCAGAGCAAGAGATATATGCTTACCATAACTATATGAAATGGTGATTTTCGTGGAAATGGTGATTAAAGATATTGATGAGCAAGGAAGGATCATAATCCCGAAGTGGTTACGAAAGAAGTACAAGATAAAGGAGAAGGTGATCATAAGGTCTAGCGAGGGTAAGATTGAACTCATCCCACTTGAGAAAAGAGAGTTAAGCAAGTATTTTGATATAGTGGCTGCAGATATCAAGACTGACCTTTCTGACTGGCATAAGTTAAGAAGAGAATTGCGGAAATGAGGTTTATTGATGCAAGTGTGTTCGTTCATGCATTCATCAAACCTAGGAGAGAGTTAAAGCCACATGAAGAGCGGATAAAGAGGAGAGCAAAGCAGATAGTAAAAGGAATTGATGCAGGCGAAGAAACTGCTATCGGTACGGTGCATTTGGCAGAGGTTGCAAATATACTGGAAGATTTTATGCCGTTGAAGAGTGCTTTAGAGATAGTGGGGTCAATAATATCAAAACCGAATATCACCCTTATAGATGTTACTGGCAAGGACTGCGTAAAAGCAATGCTAGCTGCCCAGACGAATACAATAGGCCTAAGCGATGCAATTGCATACATACTAATGTCTGAAAGGAGGGTTCAAGAAATTTACTCCTTCGATAAGGATTTTGACAACTTGAAGGACATAAAGCGTATTACTGATTAGGTCAGATAAACTACAGACGCTGGCTTCTACCCAATAGTAGTTGAACTGCTCAGAGTAGGTTAAGTAAGAAAAGGAACAATCCTTTTTTTATTTTTAGTTACTAAGCGTTAAGCATGACTGCTAGAATTCACAATTCACATATTCGTCGAAGGAATACTAATTGACGTGAACACCAAAGAAACCCAATCTTCTAGGCATGTAAATCGACTTATCAAATCTTATCCTCGAGAATCTTCAGATGCTTGATAGTTGCTCCAATCATCTTGCTCGCGTCTCCTTTCTTGGAATAGACACCTTTGAGCGAATCGACGGTGTTCTTGTCTGCAAGTATTCCAACAACATCATCAATCTTCCTCTTAACAATTCTTAATTTACCTCGATTTACAAGTTTTGCAACAAAATCCCAGTCAACATCATCTGTCATCATAACTATATCCCTAGCATCTGCAAGCCTGCCTGCATGAATCTTGAACGCTATCATCATCTCCTTTGATGGTACCAAACTTTCTACTGCTACAGATACACCCGCTACTCTTTCCACATTCGAGTTGGACTTGATTTCTCTGTAACTCCACGACGCTCCTGTATGCCTGGAAACCAGACTCTCAACCAAGAGGTCTACTGTAACATCCAAACCAGTAATCTCCTTGGCATAGCTTTCAAATGATCCGCCGTAAACCTTGTCGAAGGCACTGATCGCCTGCTCCTTCTTGTATCATTCTGCATTCAGCGAGCGGAGAATCTGGTCAAGAGCTCTTCTGGGCACAACAAT
>CAYJTD010000137.1:0-4987 GCA_964372525.1 uncultured Nitrosopumilales archaeon
AATGTAATAAAAATACAAACTATTAAAGTATTATAATGGTAGTGCCGCGATTAGAAAATTTTTATTGTTGCTGTACCATCAGATCACTTATAGCATTCGTCCTGTGCATTGTTAGCATCTCCTTAATGTTCTGTTCAATCTACGGCAAGAAAAGTTTAATTGATCTAAATAATGAGTTTCAAGTATGAACGAAGTAATAATTTCTAATATCTCCCCAGTGGATAAATCAGAAAGTGGATTTTGCACCAAATGTAGATGTAGATGTAGCCCTTGCGATTGTGATAAGGCAGTTTGTACGAAGTGCAGTTGTACTTCAATCCTACCAGAAGACGTGTTTACCTGATTTACTGTAACATTTGAGCTAGCCGAATGACTTGCTTAGTTCATTATTAAACAACATGGCGAGTATAACCTGCGGTATTAAAAGTCAGTGATCGTTGTGTGCATATAATCAAATACTGCAATAGCTAGAGATAAACATCGACAGCGATTACCTGAACTTTTTTACGTGAGGTGATAAAGTACCGTTAGAAAATCTTGATATGTTTAATTAAAATACATTAAAATCTTGGGTCAACAGATATAGTACGTGAGTAGGATACAAAGATACGTCTTTAATGTGCCAAGCTATTCGTTAGGAATAGTCTTTCTCTTATTTGGTATAGATAAATTTCTAAGCTACGAAAGGTATGTTGCATGGTTTATGGCCACTGACAGGGCACTAGTTATAACTCCATCTCAGGAGATAGGTCAATTTATTTATGCGCTAGGCATAGGAGAATTAATTCTTGCAGGGTTGCTGTTCTCTGGCATAATCAAAAGGGCTACAGCTATAGCTGCATCAGCTGCACTAGTGACTATACTACTAGTTGCACAATATCCTTCCAGTTTTCCACAGGACTTGGGGTTACTGGGTATATCTGTTGCGTTGGCACTTTCTGGTAATAAGGGTAAAATAACTACAATGGATCAGTGGCTCAAGTTAGAAAAAATAATTAGAGTTGCTATAAGTGCTGTGCTAGTACTTTGGTCTGTAGATCAGATTGTCAACACCTCAACTCATGTTACATGGTTGCAACTATTTAGCCCAGTGACGAGGAGTTTGGGAACTGATCAGATCTTTGTTTTCATTATATCTATAGCAGTAATTGAATTGGTAATAGCAGCACTTGTTGCTTCTGGTAGATGGCCAAAATATTCTTGCATTGCAGCAGCGGTTTTCTTTGCACTAGCAATGACTCTTGAACCACCTCTGAATGGTTTTCAAAGTATCGGACTTGCTATAGTATCATCTTGGCTAGTATACTTGACTCACTTCAAAAGATCTTGAATTGAGTGCGCCTTTAATTAAATAAAAAAATGAATGGCCTTATGCCATTACAGACTTGGATGGTTCTTGCCAGACTTCATTCTCATTACAGCAACGACAGCCACTAATGCTAGCATTAATGGTAATATTGCTGCTACTGGAAATTCTGGAACGACGTTCATGCCAAAGTCTTGAGTTATCGGAGTAGGTAATGGTTTGAATTCTATACCAGTTATTTCTGCCTTTATCTCGTAGTTGCCATTCTCAGCGAATACTCTACCGTTGACTCCAAACGTTCCAGTAATCAACTTGCCTGGATCATCAACATCAGGATCCGTCACCATTGGTGCCTGATCCATCTTCTTGAATTCAAGTTCTAGAATGCCATCGTGGTCGTGGAAATTATGCTTGAATACCTCATTGCCATCCTTCATAATAGTGACTCTGTAATCAGTATGCACGATCGGCCCGCCATCACTTCCCTTGGACTTGAATGCTAGCATAACCTCATCATATTCAGCGACATCGAGTGGAAGCTCATGATTCACCATGAGATCGATTTTTTCTCCTGGCATTACCGTTCCTTCTGGCATTTCTGGTGCAGGCATCTCTTCCATTCCTTCAACAACTGTAACCTTACCTGTCATCCATGGATGCAATTGACACAGATAGGGATATTCGCCAGCAGTATCGAATGTGTATTCAAATGTTGAACGTGGTACTCCTAGTCCAGAGTCAAATGCCTGACCCCAAGTTCCAGGATCGTTAGGATCACCGCTTGTTACTGTATGTGTTGCAGAATCATCGTTTGTCCAAATTACAGTATCGCCTACATTGATTGTTACTTCAGGTGGTACGAAGAAGCACTTGTTATTAGCATCAGCTGCTCCTGCACACTGTGTTACATTGGTAGTAGTAGCTGCAAAGGCATTGCCCATAGTAGCAACAGCCGCAAATGGTATTAGTAATAGGCCCAGCATTACGAATTTCGTTGGATTCTTCATTGATGATCAGCATGAGAAATCTTACATTTAAAGTTTCCACGAAATACCTTTATGGAATATGCTTTGTTGAAGCTATAAGCAGGATAAATTCGAAATTTTTCTATGTTGTATACAATTCATCCGTCTTGGCAGCCATGATGAAATCATTGCGATGCAAACCCTTGATCTTGTGTGTCCACCACTGAACCGTCACCTTGCCCCATTCAGTCAACAATGCAGGATGATGGCCTTCTGCATCCGCAAGTTCACCGACTTTGTTAGTGAACACCAAGGCCTGAGCAAAATTATCGAACCTGAAAACACGTTCCAATTGCTTGATTCCATCATATTCCATAATTTGCCATTCTGGCACTTGTGGATGAAACTCTGCAATCTCAGCGTCGGTGACCGTCGGTTCACCTCTATGGCAAGCAATACATTTCATCTTCGTCAGTGTGTCCATGTAAGATCTCCCTCACAGACGTGTATCATGACATACCGAGTAGCGTTGTCAATCATACTTTCTCCAACCAATAGATAAATGGTGTCAGCAAGGATTTATTTCTTTGCCGCTAACAATATAAAAGAAATTTTATATTTAATACCTTGCAAATCTTTCTTATAGTATCACTGTTAATTCGGGAACTTTCTAGAATTAATTATCGTACTGGTAATTGAACGCCCCTAGTTCCTCCAGACAAAGCCCTACCATCATCAAATATGAAATTGATAAACGCAAATCCTTCTGTTTTGCCTGTTGGTGATGATTTCATCTGTTCAGTTGGAATTGTGAATATGTATGTTGCTTTGCCTCCCATCGGTATTCTTAGATATCTAATTGGATCGTTTGGTTGCTGAAAATCTGTATCCTTTACTCTGAATTTAGTTTCGAATAATGAAACACCTATTGAATCTGTAATTCTAAATTCCACCATGCCATTTGCCGGTAGTGTGTCTATCTGACTGTTTCCAAGTGCAAATGCGACCTGATAGAACTCTGGTCCTTCTTGAACCAGAATTCCTTTTATTTTCGTAATTTTGGTATCAGCGCCTTGCCATATGATATGAGGTTTGGACCATTTCTCCTCGCAATCAGGACAGTATAATCGCATCTCCTGCGGTATTATAGTTGAATCCCATGGAAAGTATTCAGTAAACATGTCGAACTGTTTGGAGCTTGACAATACCTGAAATCCATGGTTGCTATACACTCCCTCCTTTACCCATTGCTCAGGATCTGAAACCTGATCCCATATACCGGGCTGAGGCGAGAATAATAGATAGAATGGTCTTGGTGGTCCCTCCTCGCCATACAGCACTCTGATATGCATTATGTAGCCCCTAGTAATATCAGGATAAGATGTTCTATTTTCATACTGAAGGATTCTTGCAAAGTCAACAGTAATTGGAAAGTTCGAAGTAGATTCGTTATCTGCTTTAGGAATTGACGTTAATGCTATCACAACGCCTATAACCACTGCAACAGCTGCTATGCCTCCAAAAACTGCTGCTTTATGCATATTGTTTTAGCAAATTTTGATTCCAATTTAAGTGTAATCGCAATGTCAATCTGTAACGATGGAATCAAATGGCAGCTTAATACTTATAGTTAAGTATTTTCATTGCTACACCCATGGCTATCAGCGAATATGAACTAAGACAGTTGCTTTATTTTCATTACAATGATCTGATAGCGTTTACTATAGATGATATCCTCAGGAAGGCAAAAATGAGTCTGAACAGGAATACTACCAAGGAAGAAATCGAGAAGTTATTAAGCACTCTAGAAACCAATAATGTGGTAATCAAAAATATAGGTAATAATGAAATGCATTTACCTAAAAAATTGATTCGTAACAAGTGCACGAACTGTATGTTTGTCTTCTATCTCATAGATTCTGACAAATGCCCTAACTGCGCAGGCATTTTACAACCTTTGGAGTAGTTTGGCTTGCAAGGTTAAAATGCTCAATTATTATTGCTACTATGGGCCCGTGGCCTAGTCATCGTAAAGAATAGAGAGGATATGGCGGGAGCTTGCGGAGCTTCAGGCCGAGGGATCGAAGCCCTCCGGGCCCGCTAGAATTAATTCCATTTCATATGTGAAAATTAAGATATGCTACAAGATGAACTAAACACCAGCACCAGTGAGAATGGTGCTAGAGGGGGGTCGTATATAAAGAACTGATCTTTTTCTATTCCTATGCTTCTGTTAGTAGGACTGGGAATACATGGATATGCAGGTCTCAGTGCAAAAGCACTTGATTCACTGCTCAACATCAGAGAAATTTATGTTGAAAGATATACCAGCCCTATGCCAGAATCAGAGATAGACGGTCTGAAGCGTTTGTTGAACAAAGATGTTAAAGTTGTGCCAAGATGGTTCGTTGAAGATGGCAAAGAGATACTTCGGCTTGCAAAAAATACAGATGTTGCTTTACTTGTTTATGGCGATCCGTTGATAGCAACAACACATTTGGATTTGAGAGTAAGAGCAGAGAAGGGCGGCATAAAGACCAAAGCGCTCCACGCTTCATCATCCATAACTTCGATTATAGGCGAGTGCGGATTGCATATTTACAAGATAGGGAAAATTATTACGTTAACATCGGAGAGATCATCTGTTACTAACACCTACTACGCAGTTTACAACAATCTTTTGTCTGGAAGCCATACGCTGATCCTGCTGGAATAT
>CAYJTD010000138.1:0-4863 GCA_964372525.1 uncultured Nitrosopumilales archaeon
GTCGTCTCCCTCTCCAGAAATAATGCTAGATTATCTTGCAAGCACAAAACCATTGATCCCTAAGGAAGGAAATCCTGTCTGGGCATTTCCTACTGCAACAACAGATTTTGGTTTGATGCAGAAGGATATTGATATGATAATGGATAGGCTCAGAACGTTATCCACATTACCGAGAGACAGTGAAGCTTTCAATACAGGTCTGAGCGACGTTCGTGTTGAAATGACCGTACTTGAAAAACAAATAATTGAAGCACAACCATATGTGTATGTTAGTTTCCAGAACGTTGTCCTAAGCTCCATATGGATTGGTGTACTAATGATGATCTTTACGTTGATGAAGAGAGGCAAGGAGAAGTTACAGGAATACGAAAAGCTTGAGGGCGGAGAGTAACCTAACCCTTAACCTTAACTAACTCTACCCTTACTTCGTCAACTTTTGCAATAACCTCGTCACTAGTAACTATGACGGCGTTAAGACTCTTTGCCAACGCGATCATATACGCTGCTATCATTGATAATTTACCTTTATGTACCGATTTCAATTCTCCAGCATTCCTCATTAACTCGTAATTAACATCGATGACTTGGATTTTCGAGTTCTTTATAGCTTCTAGCATTTTGTTCGCTTCAGCGATACCGAACTTTTCATTTAATTTCGCATAAATTTCTGAAACAGACTGTTCAAGTATGTAACCTTCAGATATACCATCATTGATCCTGTTTACGACTGTCTCTACCCTATTATCACCGGCAATGTAAAGTAGCAATATGGAAGAATCTAGCACAAATATTCTAGGTTCTGCCAATGAAACTACCTCTCATCAAGGATCTCCTTTATCAGATCACACACCAAATTCGCTTTCTCCCCATCCACGCCAAAAAGACTCTTCAGCGATACGAGAGGAATCAATCGTATACCATCGGCTGTGTCTACAAACCGTATCTTGGATCCCTTTGTTATGCTATATTTTCTTCTTAAGGGGATAGGAATGCTTACCGTGCCTAGCCTAGTCACTGTATGGATGTACTCCTTACTCTTCTTTTTTGCCATGAGACAAATAATTATTTATATGCTATATATTAAATTCTCCGCACACCAATTTTCTAGTGATATAATAAATGTATATAGGAAATGAGCATTAGCTGTAATATACAAATGTATTGTAATGGCAAACTGGGAACCAAGGAGATTTAATTCTCACAATGTAAAAATTATTAGTACTTTGTTCACGTTAAATGACACCCTCACATAAATCGCCAGTAAGACGAGTTATCCATGATGTCCACGGACAAGTTATACAAACGAATAGAGTCTTCAGGCGCACAAGGGATACGAAGGGTGAAGCTAAGAAAAGAATTTGGCGTGAAGACGGGTAAAGGCATTGACGAACTACTGTCCAAGGGCATGGTATTTGCAGAGAAGAAGGGTGGCGCAATAGCCTACTGGTCTAAAGATAATTATATGCAACACCTTCTTAACAGTGATCCCAAGTTTAAGCTAATATTTGATATGTATTCTAACGCTAACGATAGTATTTCAGATACCATTTCGAAGATAAACAAAGATCTGAACAAGAAGGTTTCAAATATAACTACAGAATTAAATACTAAAGTAAATACACTCGTTGCCGAAGTAAAAACAACCACTATACAACAACCACAAGAAAAAGATAACGGTAATGGTCATCATAATGGTACGAAATTGACACT
Organism: uncultured Nitrosopumilales archaeon; assembly: GCA_964372525.1. Classification (GTDB taxonomy): domain Archaea; phylum Thermoproteota; class Nitrososphaeria; order Nitrososphaerales; family UBA213; genus CAYJTD01. Next base: position 1,711 of record CAYJTD010000138.1, read on the forward strand.
GGATCAATTTAGGATGGAATTCGATCGTACGCTAACAGAGATCCCCACCTCCATAGGTTGGGTTGAGCTGTCTCTGGTAAGGGAAAGGGTGTGTGACAAATACAGTATATCAAAGCAGAACTTCTATTCGTTTGCTTCACAGCTTTTTGATCAGTTCAACAATAGATACGAACTATCGTCAGGAGGCAATGAAGGTGTAATGGTTAGAGGTTTGGTACATGGCTTTGTGAGGTGTATATGATGGTGTATCCATACAACTTGCAAGATAATCCATATCCTAGTAGCCCAACACCTACTCTAATGGATGCAAGGATTTTGGGAGGTCCTAGACACAAAGATGCTAAAAATGCTATATTGAACTGCATAAAAGATCTTTCTGACAAGGTATCCAACGAAAGTGGAGGTACTGAGAGGGATTTTCGTCTAATTACAGTAATACAAGATGTAGGGGCAGGAAAGACACATCTTACTCTTCATATAAAAACTACACAAACTGATGCTATATGTGCATATGTTGACCTTAGTACTATATCACCAAAGAATTTAACCAGTCTTTATACAGCATTGATAGATGGTTTCAGTGATGAATATGTTAAGCAGTTAAAGACTATTGTTGTTGAACACATAAAAAATAATGCTCTCGATGGTGACAGATTAGCGAAGAAGGTTTTCAAACCGTCATTCTTCGGTAGTAAAAGCATTGAAGAACTCGCAGAAGAGGTACTAGAAGGTAAAAGAACACCTAATATTCACGCATTGAATGAGTTTCTAATAGGTGAGTTCAGCGTTGACGAACGTGTTATATTGAAACAGGTTCTGTTTGATGATTTCAAAAATACATCTAACATACAAAACTTGGAAACTATGCTCGCAAGATTGTCAGCAATAGCCAAATTGAATCTAAAGTTTCTGAACAAGGTAACATTGTTGGAAGTAGACGAATTTGATGCAAACACAGATTCAACTGACTTTGTCAAAGCTATCATAAATGCACACTTGCCATCGACGGTACTGCTATTGGCCACCACGCCATCTCTTTATGCAGACGTGAAGAATGTCGCACCGTCAGTCTTTGATAGACTTGAAAAAGCAAATTATAAGGTCGATCTAGCTGGCTCTAGTACCTTTACCGAAGTTTCTGATATTGTATTGGAATACATAAGACAGGATGTAAAGGATCTGACATTTGCGAGGTACGAAAATGATATAATAAACAAGATCCAAGTAGTCTATGACGAATTTCAGGAATTTAGAAGCATACGTTCGATGCTTAACATAATGTATCATGCAATGGAGATCGCAAAAAGGCAGAATGCTGATACAATAACTGAAGAAGCATTTGACGAAACTATAAAACAAGCATATCCTGGTCTGAGGGTTAAGGGAAGTATAATGAATGTTCCAATATCGGAATTTATCAGGATAAGAAGAGATTGCACTGATCCTACAATTTTGGAGAATAATGTAAAGGACGCCGTTAAAAGCCTAGTTATGTTTGCTCATGAACAGGGGCAGGTGTCATTGCCAGAACAGCTAATTGATAATAGCACAACCGTGGATGCTTTATACAATGACTCAGGTGGAAGCAAGGTTGCTGTAGCAGTGGTAATAGACAAGGATCACGGAAAGAGTATAGAGAAAATATCTAGTACAAATGGTATGGGAGCTGACAGATTAGTGGTACTTACAAATACACATACTGACAGTGCAAACGGTACCACTGTAGTAAATATGGACAAATGTAAGATGATCGATCTAATTTACTTCAACAAGAAGTATAAGAACGAAGATATAGTAGAGAAAGACTCAGATAGAGCATTGATGCTAGCAAAATCAATATCACTCTGCTGAAGGTACTTTCATTCGATCTTGATGGTACTATATTCAAGAAAGGTCTAGACGATGTCTTCTGGAATGAGAAGATACCAGAATTGCTTGCAGAGAAGAAAAAGATGTCATTTAAGGAGGTCCAACGATTCGTTATAAAAGAATATGAGAAGATGGGACAGGATGATGCAAGATGGTATATACCGGAATACTGGTTTGATTTATACGATCTAGATACCTCAGTAGATACGGTGTTGGATAGTGTGGATTACGCTAGCGGTGTCTACGAAGATATCAACATAATTCAAGAATTCGCAGAAACCTATACCATCATTATATCTACGAATAATCCTAGAAGTATATTGGAGCATAAACTTAAGGGGTTAAAATTTATCAATCATATAACACACACATTCTCTTCCATATCAGATTTTGGCAATATCGTAAAAAACAGACAGTTTTACACCAATGTATGTAGCAAGCTTGGAATAAAGCCTCAGCAGATGTTACATGTGGGGGACAATCATTTTTATGATGTGTTGGAACCCTGTACGGCTGGTATCAATGCACTTCTAATCGATCGTGATGGCGAAAATAGCACCATGCACAGCCTTCATGACTTGAGATTGATATTAAAAAATCACTAGTGTGGGTATTAGTACTGCATGAACGTTCTGACATAAAAATAACACATTCTATTTGCTCATCATCTAATCAAATTCCTATATTACAGAATGTGGAACGCTCGTTCCGTGTTACATGGGATATCTGGAACACTTGCTTCGGGAGATCCCTTTTCTTTTCATACTTGTAATACTAATGGGGTCAAAATGCGTATACGAATTTCCACAATGGCCGGTGTCGCTGTGGTTCTCTTCATAGCCTTCTTCTTGCTAGATGCCAACATTAACGATAATGGTGTAGCAGAAGCACAGCACATAAAGCGATACCAGTTCGACGGGAGTGGTGTAGCAGCGGTACCTTTTGGGAAGCTTGAGGAATCACAGATTAGTTTTGCCATAAGTACCAATGACCTTAGTAGAGACGAAAATGGAACATTAATTCTTACGGTTCAAAATGGTTCAGTCACGGTCAACCATGGTCAAACAATAACTGTGTATAGATTCGTTGCAGGAACTTGGCAGGGGACGATCAGTGGCGATGGTAGTACATGGACAATTAGTGGCATAGTCAAAGATCCTTTAGGCAAGGTATATGCTTTGGAGTTTACTGGTGATAAGGTTCAGAGTACAAACAAAGGCGAGTTGTACGCAGTGAGTGGAAACATGAAGAATAGTGAAAGCGAATACAGTCTACATCACTATG
>CAYJTD010000139.1:0-4831 GCA_964372525.1 uncultured Nitrosopumilales archaeon
AATCCATATGTATACAATATTACAACTTACAAGTGCAGGTGAGAGAGCTCTGGCCGTATTCATAGATGCTCCAGAAATACTTCCTCCAAACAGTATATCAAGTCCTAGGATAAGACGTATTGCAGCACCTCCAAACCCTCTCAAGCCTTTTGTATGAACGGATGCTAATATGACGCCCATTAGCAGAAATGTAAGAAATATTTCAACGAGGAAAATTTCTATCAAACCTATATTGTAGTTGGGAAAGTTAGCACCCAGATATGCCTCAGAACCTATAACGAATAGAACAACGATACTTGCCAGAATACCACCAATGATCTGCACCGCAAAATACAATGGAAATTCTTTTACAGTTATAGTTCGACTAATAAGTGATCCCAGTGAAACAGCGGGATTGAATTGCGCACCAGATATTTTGGCAAATGCATATACCAGAAACCCAACAACTATGGCAGGAGAGAATGCTATCACAAACAACCCTACTGAATGCGTTTGCGCATCAAGCACAATTGGCGTAGTGGCTGCTAGTACTAAACCAAAGGTTCCTAGGAATTCTGCTACTAATTTTCTGATAATTGCCGTACCAATTCCACCACTCACTTTTCGATCTTTCTATCAAACCCGCAGGATCTTCTATACCTTGGTTTTGTTAAACAGATCTATATTTGACTATATAATAACGATCTATATTGACTATATAGAAACAATAATTCCTTTAGGGCATGCTTATCAAATCGCTCATATTCAATATACTAAATGGATAAAAAACGTACAACACTTGTATCAATAGTTGCAGTGACTATTATTGGGGCAGTGCTTTTAATTGCCGGATTCTTGGACAAGGTAGACGCCGGACAGACAACCAGCCTATATAATTCAGACCCTAATCTATCCGGTTCTGGTGTAGTTGGCCAGGTTTCTAAGATAGTGGTTGATATTGATAGTCCGTACGGTTTCGAAACGCTAACCACCTTCAGAGGATTCCAAACAGACAACCTGATGAAGGAAGGTACCTACACCACATTAAGACTATTTGGTCCGATCATGGATGACAAGAGAACTTTACTTCACTGGATTGCCAGTGATGTGGGAAAGTTACCTGATGGATTGACTACAGAGTTGCCAATTACTACTGGAGGAGGCAAACCTGCAAAGATGTCAAAAGCAAAAGAAGGTTCAACGATAGACAAAATACCGCTAAGTGGCAAGGTAACACTAAAACTATTAGAAGGTTATCAAGACGCATATTCAACCAGTTATGCTCGACAAATAGAGTTTTCTGGTTGCCATGTAGCTGACTACCATCTTGGCACAAATTATGACGATGAGAAAGCGTATTTCAAGGACGGGATAGAACACTTTGAAGAAGTTGTCTTTGCGTGCAAGAACATAAAAGACTTGCAGGGAAATAGCATGAACAGCAGAGGAATCATGACTGAAAGAGCATACAACGATAACAACAGACAGATAATGAATGAGAAAGGTGAACTAATAATTACATCAAGGGAATACAGGCAGCCTATAGTGATGGGCAATCATAAACAGACAGAATCAATCAATCTGAAGCCAGAGATCGCTACCAGGATTGAACTGGACAAAACACACTACGAGATAGGCGATGTGGCAACGTTTGCTATAACATTCGGAGATCTTGAAGGCAATGCTATAGATCCAGACACAATAAGGGCCATTTACGATGGAAAGATGGTACAATTGACAAAGCAGGATACAGGCATATACACATTCACAACACCTGGACTTGCGAAAGCACACCATCAGCTGATTGTAAGTGTAGATAAGAGCGGGTTCCCAACAGACACAACGTACCTGTCAATACCAATACAGCGTGTAAGCTAAACATTCATCACTCATTCTTTTTCTATTTAAGTTCAGATATTGTAGGTAATTAACGGCAAACAGCCCGACTGGCTCCATAACCCATATGATTTATTTTAGTTTAGTACAGTTGTGGTTAACTAATTTCTTGCATCTATAGTCATGCGCCCATTGTCCATTAAAGAAATGTTGAAGATGTGCTATACCATTACTATTATCTACACGTTGCTGTCCGTTTACTGGACCTTTACTCTTAGTAAGCTCACGCGTAGTTCTAGTTCCTTGCATGCTTGCATGTGCGCTTCCAGACATAAGAATGCTCGTAATTTTCTAAAACGCATGAATGTAAGAAAGAATGCTTCACATGCAAAAACGCTCTCCTGCAGTCTATATTTAATACATACGTTCTTATCCTACCATCGGCTAGTAATCATACTTGAAAGTAAAAGATGTTGAAACTCCTTCGATAAATAGCATGTATGTTGCTGTTGAGGCATATCTTGATGGAAAAATCAGCTGTGAAGCTGCAGTTAGTAAACTGAAGGGTTCAGAACTTCCTGCAGACAAGCTTGCTGGAATTATGAGGCAGCTTTCAGATTATGGTGATAAAGGCAGGTATTCGCTAATATGCAAAGAGTGTAAGTTATTTGGTGTATACTAACACGCTTGATAGCAAGGTTCTATGTGATAGTTTATGAGCGAAATAAAAAAGAAACTGCAGCGTATGAATGAAATAACAGAGCAAATAATCGAGATATCAATTCGCGACGCGCAATCTTCAGCTGATACGCTTAGGTTTAGAAATTCTGCACAGAGGAAGCTTAGACAATCCAAAAACGTGCTTATCAGCGAACTGATGACGCTGATCGCAGAATGTAGAAAAATGAACCTTAGCCAGACCGAGAACGCTAACTTGGATACTACTATAACAAAATTAAATAAGAGACTCTATGAAGCAACCAGTCTAGTTATACTGTAAGTATTTACAATAAAATACAATAAAATGAAGCGGCAACGCGCTACTCGTTATACCTTAGGCTCAATTCTATCATATTCTTCAATTCTTTAATAGATTTGTCTATCATAGCCTGCATACCCATGGCTTTAAGGGGCCCTATCATCTCCAACTTTGTATACAACTCCTCAATATATTCAGGAGGCAACACATCGATTTTAGCAAGCAATTCATTGAACTTTGGGTTCTTTGCCATGTTTTCGGAAATGAATGTTTTAAGTTCAGTCCTTCGACGCTTATCTCTTGACATACACACCACCAACATTCATTCATGTACACTGCATATAGCAGCTGTAAATATGATATAAGCTATGGCAGCAAGGCAAGCTGTATGATCTTTCCAATTCTTCTATTGACAAAGATATCAGGACTATATCCCTTTGCATTTACCTTTTCAGACACCCTTTTAGTAAGGAACAGTGCAAGCCAGCTAATTGCACCCCAAACAACACTGTTGGGATTCTTGTCAAAGGAGCGCAGGGCTATTTCAGCTATACCTTCTAAGTTGGGATGATACTGTCTGGCATAATCAAGCAGATACGGAGTAGAATTCAAAAGTATGTACCTTACATGTGATAAGACCTCTTTACGCGATACCAACTGCGTTTCCTTTATCCTCAGTTTATTACCTCGCATAGCAGACAGGATATCATCAAGCGTGTTCTCCGATTCTATCAGGTTCAAACATCTTCCAATTGTGGATGTAAGATGTGCATCGCTACCGGCAACTTGTATCATATTATTTTTAACTGCAAAGATCTTTGAAGCAAAGTTGGAGAAGCGATCGATGTTATTGCTGTTAAACACCTCGATCATATCACAGAAGGAAGCTTTCTCCCTTATCCCATTTGTCACTGCAAAAGGATGCGGTGCTGAAGACACACCATCCTGTCTCCTGGTTTCATCGATTATTTCTTCCAAGCTCATATATGGTCTTATTTCACTATGAATGCCATATGCAATGACATGCCCATTCGTATCGGTAGTAACCTCTTCTGCAGGATATATCTGCAAATTAGCAAATTTTTCATGATTCTTCTTGTATTCAAGCATCTGTCTGTAGCCATCTAGGGTATTATGATTGGTAACAAAGAGAACTTCTATACCCCTACGGTAAGCCTCGTTTATTTGCTCCTCGATCGTTACACCACAGTCAAAGGGTATCCTCTTCGACCCATTATTGAAATTAGAAAAGGTGTTATGAGAATGTAATTCAGCGGTTAGGTAATTAGTCGCGATCTTTCGCCTCTATTACAAGTTTAGTGAATTTATGCATATTTTCACTTTATACAAAATGATGCAAGAAAACAACAACTTTACTGCTGCTAGCTATGCAATCAGTTCTGTATGAAGATGTCACTTGTTCGCCGTTTATATGCTTTCTGCACATTTCATTCTTGACGTCAATCGAGACATATGATAACATCAAAAAGAGCATGTTACTAATAAAATAAAATAAATAATACAAAAATTGATCGTCCTGGCAGGTCAAAATTATAACTACTGGACTAGTTCAGCAGTAGCAAATCGGCTTCCGACCTGAGTAATTCTGACTTTGCAATTCTGGCCTACCTGTCCCTCTTTCACGAAGATAACGAATCCCTGAACTCTTGCTATACCGTCGCCCTTTCTACTTCTTTCTGTTATGCTTACGTCGTATTCTTTACCTTGTTCTACTGGTTTTGGACCAGAATCGAAACCTCTATTAAAACTCGTACATTACACCTCCATCTAACACCTCGACCATTATCACCTCATATAAACGCTCGAAACATCTCTCGTTAATTTGAAGGCAGATTGCAAGAAATTTCTCGCAAAAGTAGCAAAGTCAAAAACTCGTCATAATGATTATGTTCTGTTGTAACCTTACCAAACATCAAGTCATTAAGAAGATGGTTCATACGAAACGATCTGTAGGTTTTTATCTTTTGTTGTAAGAGTTTAGCCTTTTGAAGCAAACCTGTCGGTGCTATATTTCTA